>NZZP01000044.1 GCA_002698665.1 Gammaproteobacteria bacterium
TAATCTGCAACACCAAAATGAAGTGCTTCTAATCTATCTGAAGATTGAGCTATTTCTTCAATATTAACCATTCCAAGAGCTGTTTCAATGAGGCATTCTAATCCTATTTTTCCTTTGAGGCCTCTTTCTTGCTCGATTTGACTCACCATACAGTCAACCATGTATACATCGCTATTCACGCCTACCTTCGGTATTAATAAGGTATCAACAAATTCTCCAGCTTGAACCATAATCTCAACAACATCTCTATACATATAATGCGTATCTAGTCCATTAATTCTTACAGAAATAGTTTTGCCATTACCACGCCAATCCATCTCTTTTAACGCCTTAATGACGTTATCACGAGCTGTAACTTTATCATTTGGTGAAACTGCATCTTCTAAGTCTAAAAATATAAAATCAGCAGCTGACTTGAGAGCTTTTTCGAACATTTTCGGCGAAGAACCTGGGACAGCTAGTTCACTTCGTTGTAATCTCGATCTAGCATTAGCATAAGATGTGTGGCTCATAATTTAATCCCCTAATACGATTTATCAATATAGACTTGATAAGCATGTTGTTTATCTGTTATAACTCGATAAGTTTACGTAAGTATACATTATTGTCAATAAATTTGGGCAAAAAACTAGTTTTTTTAAGATGTTATTATGGAAAAAGCACTAAAGATTATAAACTTAAATAAGATTTACAGGAATAATATTCGAGCTCTCGATAATATTAATCTAACTGTTAATAAAGGTGATTTATTTGCTTTTCTGGGGCCTAATGGTGCTGGTAAATCAACGGTTATAGGTATTATATCGTCATTAGTAAATATATCCTCAGGCGAAGTTTATGTCTTAGGAGAAAATATTAAAAAAAATCCTGATTTTGTCAAACGCCAAATAGGATTGGTTCCTCAAGAATATAATCTATGTCAATTTATCCCAATTGAGGAAACTATGATAAATGTTGCAGGATTTTTTGGCATCAATAGACAAGATGCAGAAAAAAGAACATATACATTATTTAATCAGCTTGGAATCTGGGATAAAAGGAAGAATACACCAAGAGAATTATCTGGTGGCATGAAAAGAAGACTTATGATTGCACGAGCGTTAATACATGACCCTAAAATATTAATATTAGATGAACCTACAGCAGGAGTTGACACAGAATTACGTTTAACTATGTGGGAATTTTTTCAAGAAATTAATTCAAGAGGAACAACAATTATATTAACAACACACTACCTAGAAGAAGCAGAAAGACTATGTAAGAATTTAGCAATCATACATAAAGGCAATATAATACAAAATTCATCAATGAATGAGGTATTTGAAATGAAAAATAAACATACATACATTATAAAAACTTCAGAGATTATTGAGAAAGATATTATTCTAAAAAATTTATTATTTAAAAAGGTAGATTCTACTACATGTGAAATTACAGTAACAAATAACATGACTGTTACAGAAATAATTGAGACTCTTAAATTAATTAATCTAAATGTTCTTAACATTATAAGTAAAAGAAATAAGTTAGAGGAACTATTCATGGATCTTACGAAAGAGGAAATTACGACATGAAAAGAGAAATATTAATTGCTTATAACACAATTGTAAGAAAAGAATTTGTTAGGTTTGCAAGAATCTGGATTCAAACAATTCTTCCATCTGTTATAACTATATTTTTATATATCACAATTTTTGGCAACTTCATCGGAGATCGTATCGGCGAAATTCAAGATTTTAACTATGTAGATTATATAATTCCAGGATTAATTATTATGCCGATAATTTCGAACTCATATATGAATGTTGTAGGTTCTTTTTACAGTTCAAGGTTTCAAAAAAGTCATGAGGAGTTAATGGTCTCGCCAGTACCTGATGCTATCATCCTTTTAGGATATATAACAGGTGGTGTTATGAGGGCTTTCGTTGTAGGTATAGCAGTATATATAGTTACAATATTTTTTACAGAAATACCGATTTATAATTTGAGTCTAGTCATCCTTATCACATTCCTAACTGCATTTCTTTTTTCCACTGCTGGTTTTATAAATGCAATTTATGCAAAAAGTTTTGATGATATCAATATTGTCACAACCTTTGTATTAACCCCATTAACTTATTTAGGTGGTACATTTTATTCTATAGATGCACTACCACAGATTTGGCAAGATATATCAATATTCAATCCTATTGCATACATAATAAGTGCTTATAGACTGGCTTTTTTAGGTATTGAAGAAACAAGTATAGTAGTCTCCATTGCTATCATAATAATTTTGATTTTTATTTTATTCTTTGCTGCATTAATGATATTGTCTAAAGGTATTGGAATAAAAAATTAGATCTCATGAAGTAGGGAAAGTCTAGATCATCTAGCGCTACCCCCGTAACGGTATAAAAGCCCGAACACCTGCATGATGAGAACCCATGAAACGGGAGGTTTCTATGATGGGAAAAATAAGAGTCATTGCTGTAATAGCAATGACAGTAATAATGCCGTGTGCAGTCTTTGCTCAGAATGCATTAGAAACAATTGTTGTTACTCCAAATAAACAGCCCATGAAATTATTTGATACTCTGCTATCAGTTGATTTCATAAAGTCTGATGCTATACAAAAAAGAGGTTATAAAAATCTTGAAGAGATCTTAAGTCAATTTAGTTCAATAAGCATTGGTAGCAACGGTGGGTTCGGACAAACTAAATCAATTTTCATGCGGGGCACTGAGAGTAATCATACAAAGGTCCTACTAAACGGAGTTGAGCTCAATCCTGGGACCTTGGGTGTTCCATCTATACAACATATTTCTGTAGATATGATAGATAGAATTGAAATCAGTAAAGGGAGCATGTCAACGTTGTATGGGAAAGATACAATTGGGGGAACTATAAATATAATTACTAAAAATAATTCGAAACGCAGTGTTAAGCTGACTTATGGGCGCTACAACACACATAACTTCTTTTTTTCTGATGGGATTTCTCTAAATGAACATAAAGTTCATCTAAATCTCTCAAGAAACACATCTAACTCATATAAAGCAAAGGTAGCTTCAAGTAAAAATCATAAATATCATAATACNAATCTNGATCTTAATTANGAGTATGGATTTGACGACAAAAATATAAAAATAAANTACTATAATAGCTCGGGAAAGACAGAATANGATAGTTTTGGGGCTAATCTCAGTCAAGACCATGTTGATAATCACCTCAATATGGAGTTTGTAAAATCATTCATCAAATCTGATTTATCATTTTTCTATAAACGAAAAAGTAATGAAATTAACCAATCTGCTGCTAGTGCTACCGATTTCACACATACAAAAGTGGATAGTTTAGGGTTAAGTTATACACTTTATCAAAATCAAACAGATTATATTATTACTGGTTTTGACTATACAGATGAGTCAATGTACGAATTATCTTACGGAACATCATTTAAGACAACCAATAAAATAAAAGAAATCTTTTTTTCTGGCACAAGAGCATTAAGTGAAAAATATGTGACAAATTTTGGCGTAAGACATATTAATCATTCTGTATTCAATGATTATTTAACGGGTAATTTTGGCTTAGGTTTTTATGCCACTCCTAATTTAATAATAAGGTCATCGATTGGAAAATCTTTTCGAGCACCAGATGCAACAGATTTATTTGGATATGGAGGAAATGAGGATTTAAATCCGGAAGAGTCAGTAGCTTCAGAGATCGGATTAAAATATAAAATTGATGACCAGAGCTTTTTTAAGTTCACGGCTTTTAACAATAAAATTAAGAATCTAATTGAGTCAGATGGCTCATCTATGCAAAATATTAATAAAGCTGAAATACGAGGTTTTGAGGTAGATTATGGTACAAAAATTAATCATGCAGATATTACGATGCAATATACATATCAAGAAGCGGATGATTTAACAAACGATACGCTTTTATCGAGAAGACCTCGTAATAAATTATCTATAAATTTGAGTCATGAAATTGATAATAAGCAAAATATTACTCTTCAGCTTGTGGGTGAATCTAAAAGAGATAATTCTATTTATGACTATAATAGGTTAGGTGGTTATTTACTGTCTCATTTAATGTATACAAAGACAGTTGGTGATATTAATGTAGGCATTAGAATCAATAATGTTTTTGATAAAAAATATAGATTAGCTCATAATTATAATACTGAAGGGAGAGGATTATTTATTAGCTTATCAAATGGTTTTTAATTTTAAGTATTTTATATCATGTTACAAAATAGAAAAGAATCAATCACAATAATTATTTTTATCTTACTTCTAGTTCTAAGCAGAATAATAGTCGAGATACCAAACTTCACGCCAACTGTTGCATTGATAATGTTTGCCTCTGTATTACTTAAGGATAAATTATCATTTATCGTATGTGTTATTTTTTCACAAATTATTAGCGATGCTTATTTAGGCTTTTATGATGGTATGCTTTTTACATATTTAGCTTATTTAATTATTGGCTTTGCAACATCTGGATTAGTAAAAGAATTGAAATTTTCTAAAATATTATTTATGGCGGTTGTCTCGCCAATACTATTCTTTCTAATCACAAATTTCGGTGTATGGTATTCAATGGATTTGTATCAACCAAATTTTGAAGGTCTTACCCATAGTTATGTTGCAGGTATACCATTTCTTAAAATGACTATGACAGCAACTATCTTATATAGTGTGACCATATATGTAATCTATAAATACATAATCCACATGCCAGAAAGTATTTTTAAATCTAGTAAGAAATAATTATTTAAATACCATCAGTATTTAAGCCGCCACCTGTCTGATATTCTGTAACTCTAGTTTCAAAGAAGTTCTTCTCTTTCTTAAGATCCATAATTTCTGACATCCATTCAAAAGGATTTGTTGCCCCTGGATATTGCTCAGGTAAGCCAACTTGCACTAATCTTCTATTTGCTATGAATTTGATATATTCCTCATAAAATTTTGCATTTATACCAAGAATAGGTTTAGGCATAGTATCATATGCATATCTAATTTCTAAATCTACACCTGTTTTAATTAAATCAATCATTTCGGACTGAAACTCATCTGTCCATAAATCAGGATTTTCAAGTTTGATTTGATTTATAACATCAATACCAAAATTCATATGCATTGATTCATCTCTGAGAATATATTGAAATTGTTGCGCAACTCCAGTTAACTTATTTCTCCTGCCCATAGATAATATTTGAGTGAAGCCTACATAGAAGAATATACCTTCAAATACGACATAAAATGCAACTAAATCTCGAAGAAGTCTTTGATTATTTTCAAAACTTCCTGTTCTAAAACTTGGATCGCCTAAACTTTGAGTAAAAGGCAATGCCCATTCAGCTTTAGTTGCAACTGCAGGTATTTCTCTATACATGTTAAATATCTTACCTTCATCTAAGCCAAGTGACTGCACGCAATAAGTATAGGCATGAGTATGAATAGCTTCTTCAAATGCTTGTCTTAGCAAATACTGTCTGCACTCTGGATTAGTTATATGCTTATAAACTGCTAATACTAAGTTATTAGCTACCAGTGAGTCGGCAGTTGAGAAGAAACCTAAGTTTATTTCAACTATTTTCCTTTCATCCTCTGTTAACCCTTTTGGATCTTGCCATAATTTGATGTCATCATGCATTGGAATCTCTTCAGGCATCCAGTGATTTGCTGATCCATTTAGATATTTTTGCCATGCCCATTCATATTTGAAAGGAATTAATTGGTTCAAGTCTGCCCTACAATTTATAATAGCTTTATCATCTACTTGTATTCTGCTAGCACCCTGCTCTAAATCTTCCATTCCAGTATATCCTTGTTCAGATATATTATTTGGAGTAACAGCATTGGTACTACTTTTTTCTATTTCTTTAGTTTCTTGAATAACAGGAGCAGTTTTTGCTACTTCTGGTTTATTCAAAGCTTCTTCTATTGGATCGTCCCAGTTATACATTTTTATCACCTTTATTTATAATATGATGCCAACCATTTAAGGCGGCAGAATTCTTTTTTGCCTGCAATTCTTCTTTATTTCTATTCAAATCTGAAATGCTATATACAACAATTAACACGAGAGCAATTATTGTCGAAATTAAATATATCATTGGCATGCCTCACATTCAGGGTCATCAATCAAGCACTGTTTTGCTTCTGCTTGAGAATTACTAACTGCATTTAATTTTGATGCTTCATTACTACTTGTGCTTTTTTCTACATGTGTAGCGCCTAAGGACCTTAAATAATATGTTGTCTTTAATCCTCTTATCCATGCAAGCTTATAAGCACTGTCTAGTTTCTTACCATCAGTATCTGGTATATATAAGTTAAGAGATTGAGACTGATCTATCCATTTTTGTCTCCTAGCAGCTGCCTCTACTAACCATCTTGTATCGATTTCAAAACATGTTTGATAGATTGCTTTTAGATTATCCGGCACTCTACTGATAGATGAGAGTTGGCCGTCAAAATACTTTAAGTCTTTAATCATTACTTCATCCCAAATATTTGCTTCTTTAAAATCTTTAATCAAATATGGATTAATTACAGTAAATTCTCCTGATAAATTAGATTTCACATATAGGTTTTGATAGGTAGGCTCAATAGATTGGGCAACCCCACAAATATTAGAAATTGTTGCTGTAGGCGCTATTGCTAAAGTGTTGGAATTTCTCATTCCATTCTTTTTAATTTCTTTTCTTAATGAATCCCAGTCTAATGTTTGATCCATGTTTACATCAAGATACTTACCTCTGATTTGTTTTAAATTTTCAAGACTATCTATGGGCAATATACCTTGACTCCATAATGACCCATCAAAAGATTGGTAGGGTCCACGTTCTTTAGATAATTCCATAGATGAACGAATTGCATAGTAACTAATGTGTTCCATGCTTCTATCAGCAAACTCTACTGCTTCTTTAGATGCATATGGAATTCTTAATTTATATAGTGCATCCTGGAAACCCATTAAACCTAATCCTACCGGTCTATGCTTAAAGTTAGATGATTTTGCTTTATCAACACTATAATAATTATAATCAATAACATTATCTAACATGCGCATCGCGGTACGTATGGTAGACTCAAGTTTCTTCGTATTAAGCTTATTATTTTCATCAATGTGTGCTGCAAGGTTTACTGAGCCTAAATTACACACTGCTATCTCATCTTTAGATGTATTTAATGTTATTTCAGTACATAAGTTTGATGAATGAACTACTCCCACATGTTGTTGAGGTGATCTTAAATTACAAGGATCTTTAAAAGTAATCCATGGGTGCCCGGTTTCAAACAACATACTGAGTATTTTTCTCCATAAATCTTTAGCTTTTAGAGTTTTAAAGTTAGTAATTTTGCCGTCCTTGGCTTTTTGTTCATACAATTCATATTTTTTTTCAAACGCAGGTCCGGTTAAGTCATGCAAATCAGGACAATCGTTAGGTGAAAATAAAGTCCAATCCAAATCACTATGTAGTCGTTTCATGAATAAATCAGGTATCCAGTTTGCAGTATTCATATCATGCGTTCTTCGTCTATCATCACCAGTATTTTTTCTTAACTCTAAAAATTGCTCAATATCCAAATGCCAGGTTTCTAAGTATGCGCACATTGCACCTTTGCGCTTACCTCCTTGATTTACAGCAACAGCAGTATCATTTGCAACTTTGAGAAAAGGGATAACACCTTGGCTTTTGCCATTGGTTCCTTTAATGTATGACCCTAAAGCTCTCACTTGTGACCAGTCGTTGCCTAACCCACCGGCAAATTTTGATAACATAGCATCATCGCTTATACCTTCAAATATGCCCTTCAAATCATCAGGGAGTGTTGATAAATAGCATGAAGATAATTGCGGTCTCAGTGTTCCAGAATTAAATAGAGTTGGAGTACTAGACATGAAATCAAATGATGATAAAAGATTATAAAATTCTATAGTTCTTTTTTCTCTATCTTCTTCATTAATAGCTAAGCCCATAGCCACCCTCATAAAAAATGCTTGCGGCAACTCGAACCTTTCTTCCTTATGATGAATAAAATATCTATCATAAAGCGTTTGAAGTCCTAAATAGGTGAAAGAAAAGTCTCTGTTTGCGTCAATATGTTTAGATAGGAAATCTAAGTCATAATTTAATAATTCTTTATCTACAAGTTTAAGCGCGGTAGCTTTCTCTATATATGCTTTAAAATAAGACGGGTATATTTTAGACATTTCTTTTTTAGTAGGCGTGCTATTATCAAACTCTAAAAATGATAATGCTTCCTCATATGTACTACTCAATAATAATCTTGCTACAACATAAGAATAATTAGGGTCTTTTTCTATTAATGGTCGGACGGATATTAAAATAGAGCTAGATAAATCTTCTTTTTTTATTCCGTCATATATATTCTTGTCAATCAAGTCGTAAACAGTTGCAGCAGAGACATCGCTTATGCCGCCACAAGCCTCATCAATAATTAACCTGAGTTTAGTAAGATCCAGAGCCTCACTAGTGCCATCATCAAGTAAAACAGCCTTGGTAATTGGCAAATCTTCAATGTCTTCTATTTGGTTTTTATTTCTTGCCTTAGATCTCTCTTCTCTGTATAAAACATACGACCTTGCCACATCTTGATAACCAGCTCTCATTATTGCTAATTCAACTTGATCTTGAATATCCTCTATATGTATAACTCCTCCTTCGGGAAATCTTCTTTTTATTGCCGTATCAACTTTATTGGCAAGTTTATCTACTTCGTTGTGAATTCTAGTTGATGCAGCGGCACTACTTCCTTCTAAACTTAAAAAAGCCTTTGTCATTGCTACTACAATTTTATCGAGATCAAATGAGGTAACCTTCCCATTTCTGCGCATAACCCTATACTTTCCTGGAATAGGCGCTAAATTGCTATCGGGCATCACGCTTTGGTTACTTATATCTGTTTGGACAGTGTCCTGTAATTCTTCAGTCATTTCAGTAATTCCTTATTCTTTCCTTGTGGGAAATTAAATTATAACACTAATTATTGTGGTTGTAATTATTTAGAAACACAATATCTTGTGTTTTTTTTGTTTACAACTTGTGGATAAGCTGTTTATAAAGTATATAAGAAATAAATAATATACTAATGATTATTACATTATGAGTGTAGCGATACCCAAAAGAGATATAAAACCAACGATATCAGTAATAGTTGTTAAAATTACACCGCCTGCTAGAGCAGGATCAATATTTAATTTAGATAATATCAAAGGTAAACTTACGCCGCTGACAGCACCTATAATTAAATTAATCATTAATGCAGATGCAATCACCGTTCCTAAGAAAAAACTATCAAACCATAGGTATACAGCCAGAGCAACAACAGTTGACCACAAAATACCATTGAGTATACCAATTGAAGACTCTTTGATAATTAGCAATCTTGAATTTGACGATCCAATTTGGTCGAGTGCTTGAGATCTTATCACTAATGCTAAACTCTGCATTCCTGCAATACCGCCCATGCTCGCTACTATAGGCATTAAGATTGCCAAAGCAACAACCTTTTCAATAGTTGCTTCAAATATACCAATTGCTGCTGCTGCCAAAATAGCAGTAACGAGGTTTGCGCCTAGCCATAAGGATCTTCTTTTAGTGCTTTGAATAATTGGGGCAAAGATATCATCGTCTTTGCTTAAACCTGCCATGTTTAGAACTGAATCATCAGCTTCTTCACGTATTACATCTACTACATCATCAACAGTGATCCTGCCTAGTAATATTCCATCTCTGTCAACTACTGCAGCTGAGACTAAATCGGCATTTTCAAATATTCTAGCTACTTCATGTTCATTGGTATCGGGATCAATAATATTATTGTCTTTAATCATAATCTCTGAAATAAATGTTTTTGTATCAGCTACTAGAAGATCTTGAATGGGTACAAAACCAAAATACTTATTCATTATATCTGTTACGAAAACAATATCTGTTTGTTCTGGAAGCTTTTTTAGTCTTCTAAGATATTTAAGTAAAACTTCGACTGTAACATTAGACCGTACATTAATTGTATCTGTATTCATCAAACCGCCAGCTGTATCGTCAGGAAATGATAATACTTTGGCTAGTCGGTCTTGATTTTGTTTATCTAGACTATTGATAGTTTTACGTGTGAGATTCTTGGGCAACGATTGTATGATATCTGCCAGATCATCGGTATCAAGATTTTGTGCAATTAATGCTAATCCTTCTGGCCCATCCTTATCAATCAGTTCATCAAGAAGATTAGCTCTAATCTCTTCTGATAATTCTGCAAGTGTTTCACCTCGGTTATCATTTGATACCAATTTCCAAATCAAATCACGTCTGTTTCGAGGAGAGCCTTCAATGACATCTGCTATTTCAGATGGGTACAATGAATTAAGAAGATTACGGGCTCTAATAATCGCACCGCTATCTAACACTTCTGTTAATTCATCAAGCGTAATATTATTTTCAATTTTTTTATCCTCGTGCTCCATGCATATATTATCTACCTAAAAATAATACATTCCAAATTATTATTTGAAATACTATGGTTTTTATCTAGATTTTATGGATGAAGTTGAGGTAGGTCTAACTAACGGGAAGATTAATACACATACTTTTGTTAGCTAAACCCTAACCTCAACGAGATTAATGAGTCTTAGAAATCATGTCTTAGACCGATCATTGTAGATTCGATATCTTTAGCTACACCATCACCCGAACCAGCATCACTTGACGAGTGACCTAAATAGATTCTTGATGTTTTTGATAGTTTATATTGCATACCAATATTGTAACCATCTCTATCATAGGTAG
>NZZP01000045.1 GCA_002698665.1 Gammaproteobacteria bacterium
TTCTTAAAGATGTCAGCTGAACCCTCAGACTTGATAAGATATATAGATATGCAGCTATCTTACTTGGATGATGTTTATGAATTAGAATCGTCTTGTTATGATTTCCCTTGGACAAGAAATATACTTAAAGATTGTGTTCTTCATGAATATGACTTTTATATTGCGCTATATAATAAGGATGTGGTTGGTTATATTATTTCAAGAATCACAAATAATGAAAGTCATATATTAAATCTAACAGTACATACTGATTATCGAAATTTAGGTATAGCATCTAGTCTAATTGATATGGTAATAAGAAAATGTAACTTTCTTCTTTCGTCCATGATTTTTCTTGAGACAAGAACATCAAATAAATCTGCTATCAATTTATATCAAAAATATGACTTTCATAGGGTAGGCATCAGAAAAAACTACTACAAAACAATTAATGGAAAAGAAGATGCAATTATTTTTAGAAAAATTCTTAAATAACCTCATCCTTTGTTAACGCTTTGATAGAGAGTGCATGTATTTCAGTACTCATTAAATCGCCGAGAGTTTCATATATTATTTTATGTCTATCTAGCATAGATTTATTTTCGAATAAATGAGATACAATAAACAACTTAAAATGACCTCCAGATTTTGCCCCGGCATGTCCTACATGTAAATGCCCTTCATCATCTATCTTTAATTCATCTGGTTTAAGTATCTCAAGCCTATCTTTTATTAACTGTATTCTCTCTGCGCTCATAATCCATTATAGAATATTTTTTATACAAATTTAACAAATGAGAGTCATAAATATTTATGTTAAACTATATACTTAATGGTGTAATATTTATGGCTGACAAAAGGATATTCTCGGGAGTGCAACCTTCAGGTAGTATTCATATTGGAAATTATCTTGGAGCAATAAAGCAGTTTGTAGATAATCAGAATCAATATGAAAGCATCTTTTCTATAGTGGATCTTCATGCCATAACCGTATGGCAAGAACCTGAGGAGCTTATTAATAGCACTCATAATGTATTAGCATTATTTATAGCTTCAGGCTTGTCTATAGAAAAAAACATTATATTTAAGCAATCAGCAGTAGTCGAGCATACACAATTGTCATGGGTGTTAGGTTGTACTGCAAGAATGGGGTGGTTAAATAGGATGACCCAATTCAAGGACAAGGCAGGTAAAAATAAGGAAAATGCTTCCATAGGTCTTTATACATATCCAATATTGATGGCAGCAGATATCCTATTATATTCAGCAACTCATGTCCCTGTTGGTGATGATCAAAAGCAACACCTAGAGTTAGCTAGAGATATTGCCAACAAATTTAATACAGATTATAAAAAAGATTTCTTCCTGCTCCCACAACCAATTTTCAATAAAAATTCTACTAGAGTTATGAGTTTGAGAGATGGTAGTAATAAAATGAGCAAATCTGATATATCAGAATACTCAAGAATCTTAATGACTGATAATAATGATATTATTACTAAAAAAATAAAAAAAGCTAAAACAGACTCACTAAAAATGCCTGATACTATAAAAGATGCGGAATCGAGGTTAGAAATAAACAATCTCATAAACATTTATTCTGCTTCTTCGGGTATAGATAAACAGTTAGTAATAGATGATTTTGCACTAAAAGATATTATAGACTTCAAAAAATCTCTGACTGAAGTTATAATAGAAGTTGTGGAACCAATCGCACTAGAGGCTAATAAATTAATCAATGATAAGAAATATTTGGAAGTCATATTGAAAGAGGGTGCTGAACAAGCAAGAGAAATCAGTTCTAAAAAAATATCAGACTTATATAGTATAATTGGTATGATATAAATTAACATATGATTAGTCCTAATCAAAATAACACTAACATAACCCTAAATGGTAAAACAATTACAGATATTCCTGATGATTTATTTATTCCGCCAGAGGCCTTGCGGGTTATCCTAGAACGCTTCGAAGGACCTTTAGATTTATTATTGTATCTTATAAAAAAACAGAATGTTGATATTATAGACATCCCTATATTACCAATCACTACTCAATATGTTCAATATATTAATATGATGCATGAAATGAAATTTGAATTAGCATCAGATTATCTTGTTATGGCGTCAACATTAGCAGAGATTAAATCAAGAATGCTGGTGCCAAATGAGCATGAGGATGATGACGAAGAAGACCCTAGGGCAAATCTCATTAAAAGACTTATGGAATATCAGAAGTACAAAGATTTAAGTGAAAAAATTGATACCCTACCAAGATTAAATAGAGATACTTTTATCGCTACAAACATTGTTAGTAATTTTGAAAAAAAAGAAACTCTTCCAAATATACTGATTTCTGAATTAGAGGATGCCTTTAGTGAAGTTTTAAAAAGAGTAGAAATATATGCATCTCATAATATTCAGTCAGAATCACTTTCGGTTAGAGAAAGGATGTCGTCTGTATTAGAAAGAATTCAAAGTAAAGGAACTATTAAATTTGTTGATTGTTTTACTCATAAGGAAGGAAAGATGGGTGCTATTGTCACATTTTTAGCTATTTTAGAGATGGTGAAGGAGAGGCTAATAGATATCATTCAAAATGAAGACTTTTCAATGATTTATCTATCTATAAAATCGTAATGAAAAACAATAAGTCTACAAAATCTATTATAGAGAGTGCATTACTTGTAGCAACGGATCCACTCACTCTTCAAGATATAGTTAACTTATTTGAAAATGATAAACCTTCTAAAAACAATGTTAAGAATTTGATTAACGAGCTTAATAATTCTTATAAAAAACATTCGTTTGAAATAGTGCAAGTGGCTTCAGGATTTAGAATTCAGGTAAAACCTGGTTATGATGAATGGCTTACAAAGTTAAATAAACAAAGTTCAACAAGATACTCTAAAGCATTCTTGGAAACTCTTGTGATAATTGCTTATAAACAGCCAGTTACGAGAGGAGATATAGAAGCAATTAGAGGTGTAACTGTTAATCCAAATATTATACGTAATCTGATTGAATCCGAGTGGATTAAAGTAGTTGGCCATAAAGACTCTCCTGGGAAACCTGAATTATTATCAACTACAAAAAAGTTTCTCGATCATTTTAATTTAAAATCATTGAATGAATTACCTCCACCAACAGAGGTTGATTCATTATAATTACTCTTTGAGTCTTGGCATCAACATAACTAAGTTACAAGGTTTTGTCTCACTATTTAGTTGATGTGTAATAATTTCTTGCCATGCAGTCACGCATGCATCAATAGATCCTGGAAGTACAAATATAAATTTTGAATTGGATACACCGGCAAGAGCTCTAGTTTGCAAACTAGATGTTTTTATTTTTTGATATGATATATGTCTGAACATTTCACCAAAGCCATCTATTTCTTTGTCTAATAGAATTTTGATTGCTTCAGGAGTACCATCTTTGCCAGTTATACCTGTACCACCACTACATATAATTACATCAACTTCAGAATCAATTATCATAGTTGAGACACAAGCTCTTATTTTATATATATTATCTGGAACAATTATCTTGCTAATTACCACATGCCCATCTTTCATTATTAAATTTTCTAATTTTTTTCCAGATTTATCAGTAGTAGTTGTTCTAGTATCTGATACGATGATAATTGTAATATTTAGTTTTTTCATAATATATTATCTTAATATAATCAATTATTAATAAAATGTATAGGATACAGAAAATTTTATCAACTTTAGGGATTTTATCTAGACGTGAATGTGAATCTAAAATCAAAGATGGTTCCATAATGGTAAATAATAAAGTTACTTTAATTGGAGCTAAAGTAAAAAATGGTGATAGAATTACATATAATAATAAAAACTACATTGTAAATGAAAATATATTCCTTGAGCTAGACAAGATATTATTATATCACAAACCATGCGGAGAGATTGTCTCAAGAAAAGATACTCATTCAAGAAAAACAGTATTTAGTAACTTACCTTTTGTTCAAGGAAAATGGATTAATATAGGTAGGTTAGATTATAATACGTCTGGTCTATTATTATTTACAAATAATGGAAATATAGCCAACTACCTAATGCATCCATCATCTAATATTTCTAGAACTTATGAAGTTTTCATAGACTCTATGTTAACAGATTCTGAAATTAGTAAGTGTGTACATGGTGTTGATATAGGGAAATCCGAAACTGGTCAATTTACCCATATAAATAAAATATATAGAAAAAATGAGATTAAATATTTAGTGACTATGAACACAGGTAAAAATCGTGAGATCCGTAGAATTTTTAAAACATTGAAAAAACGAGTTATAAAACTAAAAAGAATTGAATTTTCAAATATTAAGTTATCTGGTTTAAAAATAGGAACACATAGATACTTAACAGATAAGGAAAAAAATTTACTTAGACTACCTTTTGATTAATAGAACTACTGCTCCACTTCCACCATAATCCGCAGATGCAGTATGTGCTGCTAAAATATACTTAGACTCTATAATGAAAGATTCAACAAGATTTTTCATGGGTGCGTGACTATTTTTATTGTGCAAACCCTTACCATGAATTATTAATAAAAACCGAGCCTTATGTTCAAGGTTAGTCTTTAGGAACATATTTATGCTTTTTTCTGCATCAAGCAAACCATAACCATGAAGATTAAGTATTTCTCTATCTTTAAATCTATATTTTAGTTTTTTAATATTATTAATCATATAATCTTGGATACCAAATTTTTTATGCACAAAGATATCTATATTATTTTCCGTATATAAGTCTTTATGACTAATATTCGTCTCTATGTATTTCTTGTAACTAGAATCATGCATATTATCTTGTATATCATTTTTATCCTCTAATATATTTTCTATATTAAACTCAGAATCTTCTAGTAATTTCTCAAATTCACTTTTACTATCATCATTCATTATTATTTACCATTTATTTATTATTTAAGTATAATAGAAAAAAACAAATTTATTTATATTTAATGAGAATATTAGTTACTAACGATGATGGCTATAATGCTTATGGCATTAAGATTTTAGCCGACAGGTTATCAGAATATGGTACAGTTACTTTAGCAGCTCCTAAAAAAAATAAAAGCGCTTGTAGTAGTTCTTTATCTGTGCATAGTCCAGTCAAAGTTGAAGTTCATAGCAAAGCTAATTATATAGTTAGTGGTACACCAGCTGATTGTATTCACATAGTATCTAGAGGCATAATGTCTAGTCTTCCGGATATTGTATTTTCTGGTATAAACTTTGGTAGTAATTTAGGTGATGATGTCATATATTCTGGAACAGTGGCTGGTGCAATTGAAGGTAGATTTTGCAGATACTCACCTATTGCTATTTCTGTGACTTCAAGACAACCAAAGTATCTTGATGATTTAAGCGCGAAAATTGATTATGTTTTATCCTATATTTTCAAAATCGCATCGAAAAAGAATATTATATATAACATTAATATTCCAGATACACCATTATCATCCATTAAAGGTATCAAATATACACAGCTTGGTAGTAGGCATAAATCATTAAGACCAAAATTAATGAAAAGGGGAGCATCATACATCGCAGAGATTGGCGCAGTAGGTAAACCAAAAAAAACTTCATTAAATACTGATTTCAATGCTATCAAAAAAAACTATATTTCCATTACTCCTTTAACTATTGATATGTGTGATAAAACAAAAATAAAAACCGGAATAATTAAGTGATAACTAATGAATACAGATAAGAAAATACCACCAGAGGTCAAAAAGTTATTCATTGAAAGATTGATAAGCCAGGGTATAACAAATAAAAAATTATTAAATGTTATATCATCAATACCCAGACATTTATTTGTGGAGTCTGCATTATCAAGAAGAGCATATGATGATGATGCATTACCAATAGGCTATGGGCAGACAATATCCTCACCATACATTGTTGGTAAAATGACCCAGCTCTTAATTGAGAATGACTCAATGAATAATGTGCTTGAAATAGGTACTGGATGTGGGTATCAAACAGCAATCTTGTCATTATTATTTAAAAAAGTCACAACTATTGAAAGGATAGAAAAGTTACAAACTAAAACGAAAAAACTTTTAAGTAGTTTCGGTTTAAAAAATATAAAGTATATTCATGCTGATGGTCATCATGGGTATAAAATTAACCAGCCTTATGATGCAATAATTATGACAGCTTCTCCTATAGAAATACCTGATGATCTCATACGGCAATTAGGTATCACAGGTAGAATGGTTCTGCCTTTAAATGATAAAGGCAGTCAAAAACTTTTTAGACTGAAGAATACTAAAAATGGCATCCTTAAGAAAGAAGTTGATGATGTAAAATTTGTACCTATGATAAAAGGTATAGCATAATGTTAAATAATATAAGGAATTTTCTTCTTTATTTTAAATCGAAAAGAGTTCTAGGCTTTGTGAGCTTTATTGAGTCTATATTTTTTCCTATCCCCACTGATGTACTTTTAATTCCCATGGTTTTATCTAAAAGTTACAAATGGCAAGAGCTAGCATTATTGACAACTGTAACATCGGTTTTAGGTGGCGTAGCAGGGTACTTTATTGGACTTTATCTGTATGATGAAATATACCCATATATCCTTCTATATGGTTATGAAGAAGAACTAGTTGTCACTAAAGAATGGTTTGTAGCATATGGCGTAATGATACTATTTATATCAAGTTTTACCCCTTTACCATATAAAATATTTACAATAACTGCTGGTTTTTTATCTATAAATATTATCTTATTTATAGTTATATCTTTTTTTGGTAGAGGTCTAAGATTTTATCTCGTTGCATATCTAACTGATATATATGGCGCATATATTATAGATTACCTTAATAAGTATTTTCTTTATATATCTGCAGCATTAATATTAATCTTTGTAGTATTTAAATTATAAGATTAACATGGCAGCTACTTTTCTTTTTTCAGAAACTAACAGATTGAATGTTTTGCAAGCTGATTCTGTGATCATATAGTCTAGGCCAATACCTTGTTGGTTTACTGCTTCTATAGTTTCTTGCATTGGTATAGTTAAAATTTGACCAGTCCCAAGCAATATAATTTCTGGCTCATGTTTAATGATATTATCAAAATCATTAATAGTCACTTTAGACAAATCAATACCATCAGTCCATTTAATGACCTCATTATTTATGATAATTATATTACTCATATAAACCTCATTTTTTATATAAATCTTTGGATGTTCATAATTTTTTATGAAAATTCCAGAATCATTATTTTGTAATGTAAGTTCCATATTAATAAGAATTTTAGATTAATTAATGATAATATATTATCTTTAAATATGATAGGTTACTTTTATGAATAGAATAGGATTATGCGGTTACGGTACTGTTGGTCAAAGCCTTTTGAAGCTTATCAAAAATACTGATAATACAATACCATCAAATATAAGTGATAAATTTATCGTTAGCATGATTGCTGATCGTTCAATAGCAAAAAAAAAATACGATAAAAGTATTACTGTAACTGACAATGTAATGGATTTAGCAAAGTCTGAAGAAATAGATATCATAGTTGAGTTAATTGGCGGGACTGATGTCGCCTATGATGTAGTAATCACTGCTATAAAGAATCAAAAACATATAATAACTGCTAATAAGGCATTAATAGCAGAATTTGGTGATGAAATATTTGAACTAGCTGCTAAAAATAATGTTTTCGTAGGCTTTGAAGCATCTGTCGCTGGAGCTATTCCCATCATTAATACTTTAACTAATAACTTTGCGAATGAACAAATAAAATCTATTATTGGTATTATAAATGGCACTTGTAACTTTATACTTGAACAAATGTCTAGCTCAAACCTAAGTTTTAATGATGCTCTTCAAAAAGCTAAACAACTAGGTTATGCAGAAGCTGATCCATCTTTTGATATAAATGGCACAGATGCAGCTCATAAGATTTCGATACTAGCATCTATAGCTTATAAAATTAAATCACCTTTGAAAAATGTAACAATTGAGGGTATAGAGAAGATTACCTCTATGGATATAAAATACTCTAGAGAGTTAGGTTATATGATTAAACATGTGGGCATAACAAATATCAGTGATCAAGGCATTGAGTGTAGAACTCACCCTGTTTTAGTCTCCTCCAATAATATTCTTTCCAACGTAAATGGGGTTATGAATGCTGTTATGCTGACGGGAGATAATTTTGGAACCTCCATGTTGTATGGTCATGGCGCAGGTGGTGATGCTACCGCATCAGCAGTATTAGCAGATATAGCCCAAGCAATTAATATTCCTGATAAACTGAAAATTACTAACAATCATAGAGATTCTCTTAGTCTGAACTCTTTAGATATTATAGACAATGACTGTCTGGAAAATCCATATTATTTAAGAATATATGCTGAAGATGTATCAGGTGTAATGGCTGAAATAACAAATATACTTGCTAAAGAAAAAATCAGCATAGAGGCTGTGACTCAACATGAACCAGCCGATACTGATTCCCTTATTCCTATTGTCATGATAACAGATACTGTAAATACAAAATCAATAGATAATGTCATAAAAAAGATAGAAAAACTTCCCCATGTCAAAGATGATGTATTTAAAATAAGAGTGTTAAAAATAAATGAATAATATTTCTTATGTAAGCACTAGAGGTTCTAGTGATAAATTAAATTTTCGTGATGTAGTATTTGAAGGATTAGCAACTGATGGTGGACTATACATACCTGACAAGTGGCCAAAACTTGATATACACAAGATAGACTCGTTTTCATCTATGAGTTACCAAGAAATTGCTTATGAAATCATTAAATTATATGTTGACGATTCTCTTTCCAAGGATGAGCTCAAGAAAATAATATCAGAATCATATTGTAATTTCGACCATGATGATATTACACCTCTTATTCATTCTCATGACAATCAATATTTTTTAGAACTTTACCATGGCCCAACTTATGCATTTAAAGATATTGCAATGCAATTTATATCTAGACTCATGGGACATTATCTAGAAAATGATAATAGAAATATAAATATTCTTGGAGCAACATCTGGTGATACAGGTGCTGCGGCTATAGAAGGATTCAAGAATATTACATCTGCAAAAATATTTATACTACATCCACATAATAAAATTTCTGAAGTTCAAAGGAAATTCATGACAACAATAGAATCTAATTCTGTTCACAACATTGCAATAAAGGGTAGTTTTGATGATTGTCAGAATATAATAAAAAAAATATTTTCCGATACTAATTATAAAATATCTAAAAATCTAACTGCCATAAACTCTATTAATTGGGCTAGGATCATGTGCCAAATTGTTTATTATTTTTATGCAATGAGCAGATTACCAAATAACAAAAATACTCTTTTTTCTGTCCCCACTGGAAATTTTGGAGACATATTTGCAGGTTACGTTGCTAAGAAAATGGGACTAGATATTAAGATGTTTAACATAGCAACTAACGAAAATGATATTTTAACTAGGACTTTACAAACAGGCATACATGCCTTAAAAAATGTAAAAGAAACAAGTTCACCAAGTATTGATATTCAAATCTCAAGCAATTTTGAGCGTTTATTATATGACATTACAAAAGACTCTGAATATGTTAATAACTTAATGCATGAATTAAAGAATAAAAAGGTTTACAATCTTGATGAAAGCATATTACATAAGATAAGACAGTCATTTGTGTCAAACTCTGTTAGTGAGACTAATGTAAGGACTACCATAAGCAACCTTTACAATTCTTATAACTTAGTTGTTGATCCTCACACAGCAGTAGGTTATACGTCTTCTATTGATTTAAGAGAGACTTATAATAATATTGTCACTTTATCAACAGCTCATCCTGCTAAATTTAAAGATACTGTAGTTGATATTATAAACAATGATAATTTTGTTACTAAAAAAATTCATGATATTATTAATAGAGATGAAAAGATGACGATTTTAGAAAATGATGTTTCATCTGTACAAAAATTTATTAATACAAGTGTTTAAATGAGAACAATAATTATAATATTGGGACTGATTGTTATTTTATATTTCTTGAATAAGAAAATAAATCCAGAGTATTTACTTATAAAAACACTGATGAATTCGGCAATCGCAGTACTATCGATTATTTTAGTAGCAGTAGTAATGCTTCATTTTTAGCCCAGCTAAAATTTATTTATCCAAAAATTTCTCTGCATCTAATGCAGCCATACATCCTGTTCCAGCAGAGGTAATGGCTTGTCTATAAATCGAATCTGAAACATCACCAGCAGCAAAGATACCATCAATACTTGTTGTAGTGGATCCACCCTCACTACCACCTTTAATTTTCAAGTAGCCGCTGGAGTTCATGTCTAAAAATTCTTTGAACAGGGATGTATTAGGTTCATGCCCAATAGCAATGAATACACCAGAGCATGAGACTTCATTAATATCATTATTATTTTTATTTTTTAGTTTTACGCCTGTTACTTTATTTTCATCACCTAATACTTCTTCTAAATTACTATCCCAGATAATATGAATTTTATTTTCCGATACTTTTTGATTGAGTTTATCTACGAGAATTGCTTCAGCTCTTAGTTTATCTCTTCTATGAACTAATGTAACTTTTTTTGCAATATTTGCAAGATATAGCGCCTCCTCTACAGCTGTATTACCTCCACCTATGACTACTACATCTTGGTTCTTATAAAAAAAACCATCACATGTGGCACATGCTGACACACCTTTACCAAGAAATTTTTTTTCCGATTCTAGACCGAGATATTTTGCACTCGCGCCAGTTGCTATAATGAGGGCATCACAAGAATAAATTGTAGAATCACCGATTAACTTAAATGGCCTAGCAGATAAATCCGCTTCTTTTATATGATCAATAATAATCTCTGTACTATATTTCTCTACATGTTTTTTCATTCTTTCCATTAATGCTGGTCCCTGGAGATCGGAGTGATCACCTGGCCAATTATCTACATCAGTTGTTGTAGTCAATTGTCCGCCAATTTCTAATCCTGTTACGAGTGTGGGTTTTAAATTTGCTCTAGACGCGTACAATGCTGCTGTATAACCAGCTGGGCCAGAACCAAGGATTAATAGTGAAACGTGTTTATTTTCCATTTGATATATCCTATATTAAAGTAAATTTTATAACAATACCTTAAGAATATTTACATTATCCTCGTGGTAATACCATTAATATTATATTAAAATAAGAGAAAACGAGGCTTAATGGCTCAGGTAAGAAAAAATAAGAAACTTACAAATAGTAAGTTACCTACCATAAAAAAAGAAGTTACAGGCTTCTTTTACATAGTATTCACGATACTTTTCTTGTTATCAATATACTCACACGATCCTAATGACCCTAACTTTCTCAACTCAGGATTAGCATCTTCAGTTAATAATTATATCGGTGTAATTGGAGCATATACATCATTCATGTTTTATATGTTTTTTGGGAAAATATCACTAGCACTACCATTAATCTTAATTTTTATTATATATAGAAGCTTTAAAAATAGACATACGCACCAAAGCATCCAATTCAAGTTCTTAAAGTTCGGTCAACTTTTACTTCTAATTTTATCTAGTTGTATACTTGCAAATCATATAGGTAGCTATTTGTCTACTGATGGACTTGGTTACCATAAGAATGGCGGTGAAATAGGCATGCTTTTGTATGAAAATATTGTTAAGTATATAGGCGTTACAGGAACAGTCATTGTATCTATTTTGGTTTTATTTAATTCATTATTTGCATTTTTTAATATTTCAATAAAAAATATTATCGTCAGGGTATTGCTAGTAAATAAATATATTTATTTAAAAACTAAATTTTTATTAAATATGTATTATGAAAAATATCAACTCTCTAAAGCTAGGAAGAAAGATATGCTGGCAAATTCGTCAAACAATTCAAATATAAAAGACATAAATACAACAATTTCAATTCCTCTCAAAAAGAAGCATTCTAGTAAAAGAGCTTTTAAGGAAAAACAAACTGAATTATTTGATCTATCTAATAAATCAGAACTTCCATTGTTAGAACTACTTATTCAGCATGATAGTGAATCAACATCTTATGATAATGAGTCTTTGCAACTTATGTCGAGATTGCTTGAAACTAATTTAAAAGATTTCGGGATTGATGTTGAAGTTGTGGCAGTTAAACCAGGACCAGTGGTTACTCTATTTGAAGTCAACCCTGCTAAAGGCATTAAGGTAAACCAAATAATTAATTTATCAAAGGATCTTGCTAGAACTATGTCTGTCACTAGCTTAAGAGTTGTTGATAATATACCAGGCACATCTTCTATAGGAATTGAAGTGCCTAATGAAAATAGAGAAACAGTTTCTCTCAGAGAAATTATTATATCTAAGACATATGAAAATTCTAAGTCACCTCTAACTATAGCTTTAGGAAAAGATATCCAAGGAGAGCCTATTTGTACAGACTTGGAGAAATTACCTCATTTATTAGTTGCTGGTACCACGGGGTCGGGTAAATCTGTAACTTTGCATACCATGCTTGTAAGTCTCTTATATAAGTCAAATCCATCAGATTTAAAAATGCTTTTGGTAGACCCAAAAATGTTAGAATTAAGTGTTTATGATGGAATACCACATTTACTTAATCCGGTTATAACTGATATGAATGATGCATCAAATGGATTACGTTGGTGTGTCCAACAAATGGAAAAACGATATAGAATTATGAGCGAGTTAAGTGTGAGGGATATTAAAGCATATAATAAACTTGTCACAGATGCAGAGCATTCAGGTAGTAAAATCGAAATTCAAAGTCATAAAGCCGATGAGATTGTATACCATGAAAAATTACCTTATATTGTTGTGGTTATTGATGAATTCGCTGATATGATGCTAGTTGTTGGTAAAAAAGTTGAAGATTTAATTATTAGATTAGCAGCTAAGGCTAGGGCTGCGGGCATACATTTAATCCTCGCTACCCAGAGGCCATCAGTTAATGTTATAACCGGTCTAATTAAAGCTAATATTCCTGCTAGAGCAGCCTTACAAGTAACAACTAATGTTGATTCACGTACAATAATTGACTGCATGGGCGCAGAAAATTTATTAGGAAATGGAGATATGTTGTTTAAGAGTCCCCGATCTAGTATTCCTAAAAGAATCCATGGTGCTTATGTCAGTGATGATGAGGTAAAAAATATAGTTAAATTTCTAAAAACAAATAATGAAGCAACCTATATTGATTCATTATTATCTTTTTCTGATGATGAACCATCAAATGAAGATAACATAAACTCTAACGAGGACCCCCTATATTCTGAAGCTGTCAAGATAGTAGTAGAGTCAAAAAAAACATCTATATCTTACATACAAAGAAAGCTACGTATAGGTTATAATCGTGCTGCAAATATTATAGAAGCTATGGAGTCTAATGGTATTCTCTCACCTCAACAACCAAATGGTAATAGAGAAATTCTTAAAAATTGAAACTGATTAGGATTTGTAATCCATTACATAATGATTGATATAAATTTGATAATAAATGATGTTGAAGAGATTAAGAAAAAACTTGGCTCAAGAGGATATAATCTAGATGATTCACTTATAATAAAACTTTTTCAAGAGAGAAAAAAACTAATTCATAAGAAAGAATCTCATGCTGCTCAAAAAAATATTTTGGTTAATGATTTTAAAAAATCAAAAACAAATACTGATAAGGATAGTATTAAAATTCAATCACAACAGTTAGATGATTTAATAAATGAAAATAAAAAGCTACTCAATAAAGTTGAAACTGACCTGACTAAACTTATGCAAGGTATACCTAATATACCATCATCAACTACACCTATTGGAAATGAAGATTCTAATGAAATAATCAAGACTTGGGGTAAACCTAATAATAATCAATCAGATCACTCTCAGATACTATCTACGAATTATTTAGATTTTGAAAGTGCTGTATCAATGTCAAAGCCAAGATTTGCTGTATTGAAAGGCGATATATCCAAATTACATAGAGCTCTTGTAAATTATATGATGGATATTCATACAGATAAAAACGGTTATACTGAATACAATGTTCCATATATCGTTAATTCATCATCTTTAATTGGTACAGGTCAATTACCCAAATTTGAAGAAGACTTATTTAAGATTGCCGATAGTGATTTATATCTCATTCCTACTGCTGAAGTACCATTAACCAATATTTACAGAAATAAAATTATTGATGAATCTGACCTACCAGTAAAAATTGTCTCACATACACCTTGCTTTAGGTCTGAGGCTGGCTCTTATGGAAAAGATACAAAAGGTATTATTAGATTGCATCAATTTGAAAAAGTAGAACTAGTTCAAATAGTTAATCCTGCAAATGAGCTAAAATCATTAGAATCTATACTTACTTGCGCTGAAGAAATTTTGGAAAGTCTTGAAATCCCATATCGAAGAGTAGTATTAGCGTCTAATGATCTAGGATTTTCCTCATCTTTGACTTATGATATTGAAGCTTGGTATCCAGGACAATCAAAATATCGTGAAATATCTTCCTGTAGTAGTTTTACTGACTTTCAATCAAGGAGACTTAATATTAAATACAAAAATAAAGCTACAAAGAAGAAATCTCTGGCTTATACTCTCAATGGGTCGGGTCTAGCTATTGGAAGAACTCTTGCAGCTTTAGTAGAAAACCATTTAAGAACCGATACTCTGTCAATACCAAAAGTACTACAAAAATATACTGGTTTTGACATTATTAGATTATGACTAATGTATTTTTTATTCTATAATGAGCATCGAATCGGAAGTGTGCCAGAGTGGTTGAATGGGCCGGTCTTGAAAACCGTTAGAGCAGAGATGCTCTCGTGGGTTCGAATCCCACCACTTCCTAAATAATTGTGGATAAGAAAAAATATTATAGTTGGGTTCTTTATGATTGGGCTAATTCAGCATATGCTACTATAGTATTAGCAGGTTTTTTCCCAATAATATTTTCAAATTATTACGCTGATATCTTACCGTCTGGCATGCGTACATTACTCCTAGGTATCTCAAATTCATCTGCCAGTTTGTTGTTAATTATTTTAGCTCCTTTCTTAGGCCTTATCTCTGATAGGTATGGTGACAAAAAAAAATTCTTACTTTTTTTTGCATCAGTAAGTATAACATCTACTTTATTATTAGTAGTAGTCGATAGGGATAGCTGGGCTATTGCATCAATACTTTTTAGTATTTCAGTTTTAGGGTTTATGTTATCAAATGTCTTTTATGATTCTATGATTATGAATTTTAATGAAAAAAAATTCCGTAATACTATCTCATCATATGGTTATGCATTTGGTTATTTAGGTGGTGGTATCGCATTTATTATAGCTATTTTAGTTGTTTTATTTTCTGGTTCTAATATTGAGATTATTCAGAACAAAAAAATATCATTTCTTATAGCCTCACTTTGGTGGCTATTATTTATGATTCCATTAATACTTTACTGGAAAGAACCTAATCAGCTGTCAAATGTAAAAAAAGTTTTTTTAAAAGATACATTCATTGAAATATTTAATAATAAACATATATTTTATTTTCTTTTAGCTTATTGGACATATATTGATGGAGTGGACACTATCATACGTATGGCTGTAAATTATGGAATAACTTTAGGTTTTAACCAATACGATCTACTATTAGCTTTATTAATTGTTCAATTTGTTAGTTTCCCTGGCACCTTATTTATTAATTTTCTCGCTAATAGAACAAGCACTGAAACAGGTATTATATTCTGCATTTTACTCTATATGGTAATTACTTTATTTGCTACTGTTATTGATTCACTTGTTGGTTTTTATAGTATTGCGGTATCGATTGGAATTGTTCAGGGAGGTATACAAGCTCTTAGTAGGTCCTACTTTGCTAATATAATACCGCAATCTCGTGATAGTGAGTTCTTCGGTATATATAATATGTTAGGTAAATTTGCCGCACTAATTGGACCATTATTAGTTGGACTAATCACTTATCTAACAGATAGTTCGAGATTAGGTATATCTAGTATTATTTTACTATTTATCATTGGTCTATTTCTAATGATTAAAGTCAAACAAATTAATACGTAATTAATATATTAAAGGGCTTGATTTATACTTCTCCACAGAATACTTAAAATATTTTATGTACAGAGTATAACTTTACAAATTCTTGAAACTAAGTAAAATTAATTAATTCTCAGGAGAGGTGTCCGAGTGGTTTAAGGAGCATGCTTGGAAAGTATGTATGCAGGAAACTGTATCGCGGGTTCGAATCCCTCCCTCTCCATTTGAGTAATATCGATGAAAATATGTGCTATAATATCATTATGAAAAGTACCAATGTAGCAATTGACAGAAATACTAGAGAGTCCGTTGAATTTCTTGTTCCTTTTACTAGCACCCTGGTTAATCTACTTTCAACCCCTAATTTAACTTTATGGAATTTTAAGAAAGAACTTAAGAAGATAAAAATTAATAACTTTTCTGAGAAAGATATTCATTTTGAATCATCATCAATAGTCAATAATTTTAAAGTTTATATCTTATATGGTGGCACAAGAAATTTCATGTTGAAAATAGAGGGGTTATCAAATTACATTGGATTTTGTATAATGGTAACCAACAAAGGCATGGTTGTGAATGATGATACAGCCGATAACTCAATGGATCTTTCCAAAAGTCTAAAAGAACAATTTTTATTAAATTACAAAAGCCCTTACCTAGTTACAGACACCTATAAAAAATTTTTATCAAAAGACTAATTTGTTATAATGGTTAAGGTTTTTTTTCATAGAAATAATGATGAAGTACTCGAAACAGATATTGAAGAAGGTAAGACTCTCTTGGATGCTGCATTAAGACTTCATGTAAAAGAGATACCGGCTGACTGTAAAGGCAACTGTGCTTGCGGTACATGTCATATCCATATCGATAGCAGGTGGGTTGATATAGTTGAGCCAATAGACCTAGCGTCACTAGAGCCATTTGTTCTAGAAAAATGCAGTAATTACGATGAAAAACTCAGTAGGTTATGTTGCCAAATTGAAATAAAAGAATCTTATAATGGTTTAACTGTAAATTTATTAGGCAGTGATATAAAATAAATTTATCACATGAAATCAATTAATCAAGATTATACAAAAAAAGTAGTAGTACATTCATTCGAAGAAGAATGGCATACATCTCCTTCTGATGGTGTAAATAGAATTTATCTAGAAAGAGATAATATGAGTGAGTACTCCAAGGCCTCCTCAATTGTAGAATTTAAAGCAAATAGTTCTTTTGATGCTCATTCTCATGAAAATGGAGAAGAAATTTTTGTTTTAGAAGGTACATTTTCAGATCAGACTGGCCACTACCCTAAGGGAACTTATCTTAGGAATCCACATAATACAGCTCATGCTCCATTTAGTAAAAATGGCTGTAAAATCCTGGTTAAACTTAGGCAATTTGATATTAATGATAGTCAACAAGTAATCATAAATACATGCCAATCTAAATGGCATCGAGGATTAGTTCCGGGTTTATCTGTAATGCCTCTTCATGAGTATAAATCCGAACATGTTGCTTTAGTAAAATGGGATCCATGCACGGTGTTTAATACTCATAGTCATTGGGGTGGTGAAGAAATATTTGTAATAGATGGAGTGTTTTTCGATGAGTATGGACGTTATCCCAAAGGCACATGGATTCGTAGCCCACATCTCAGTACTCATAAACCTTTTACCAAAAATGAAGGGGCATTGATTTTTGTAAAAACAGGCCATTTATTGTAGAGTAACTATTAATGAATATTGATGTATTAGCGCTAAAGTATCGACCTAGATTTTTTTCGGAAGTCATGGGTCAGGATTTAGTTATACAAACTTTATCTAACTCAATAAATTTGAATAAACTTCATAATGCTTATCTTTTTTCTGGAACTAGGGGTATGGGAAAAACCACGATAGCTAGATTATTTGCAAAATCTCTTCTATGCCATACTGGCATTGCGTCTAACCCTTGTGGAAAGTGTCCCGCCTGTCTCGAAATAGATCAAAATAATCATTTGGATTTGATTGAAATAGATGCAGCATCTAAAACAAAAGTAGAGGATACAAGATCAATATTAGAAAATGTGCAGTATGCGCCAGCCTCTTCGCGATTCAAAATTTACTTAATAGATGAGGTACATATGCTATCTGTGAAAAGTTTCAATGCTTTATTGAAAACTATTGAAGAGCCTCCTTCTCATGTAAAGTTTCTAATGGCAACCACAGAGCCTGAAAAACTACCTGATACAATTCTATCGAGATGTTTGCATTTTAAATTAGCCAGTGCATCTAATCAGATTATAATCAGCCACCTAGAAAGTATTTTAAAAAAGGAAAAAATTCAATATGACATTGGATCCTTATCTATTATTGCAAATAACGCTAATGGTAGTATCAGGGATAGCTTAAGCCTTCTAGAACAATGTATTGCATATACTGGACAAAAACTTTCTGAGCCCGAAATACAAAAATATTTAGGCGAAATAGACTATGATTTCATAAAAAATATTATTACATGTTTATCCCAGAATGATAATAAGGCTATTGTTGAAAAAATTAATTCTATCAATTCAAATCTAAATTATGAGGCTATAACGAATAAAATAATCGATTTCTTATTCAAATTATCGTTAGCTGCAACTGATATGAAATTGATTGATAAGAGTGATACAGATTATGAGTACTGCAAATTAATGCATGATAAATTTAGTTTAAGGAATCTACAATTATTCTATCAAATTGCTGTCTCTTCTAAAAAAGATTATATTTACTCATCATCGAAAAAAGATCATTTGATAATGATTCTTCTTAGAATGAGTATTTTTTCTAGTAACAATACCAATTCTAAAAACCTTCAAGAGAGTGAATCAGAAAATACCAATACAACTGAAATGCCAGATATAAAATCAACTGATACTATATCATCATGGACTAAATCTATAGCAGATATGTCTCTAACTGGGCTTACATTACATTTAGCTAGGCACTCTATATTTAATATAGATAGTAGCAACCCTATACTGAGAATTAATATAGATAAAAAAGATATATATCCGAAAGCATGTGTTCAAGACTTGATATCTAAAATAGAAGAATATTACAATATTAAAAAGAATATCAGTATTCAATTTGAGAAATCACTAATCACTCCTATTGTGTACGAAAAAAATGAGAGCGATATTGAATTAAATGAGAGATATAATCAAGTAAAAGATGACCCAGATATTAATAAAATCAAAAAAATATTTGGTGCTGATATTAAAAAAGAATCAATTAAAAAAATAATAGAGTAAGGGGGTTTTGTATGGGATTAATGGATAAGATGAAACAGGCAAAAGATATGTATGGCAACATGAAAAAAATTCAACAAGAGTTAAATAAGATTCAGGTTACGGGTAAAGCGTCAAATAATCTTGTAACTGTTATAGCCAAAGGTAATCATTCAATTATTAGTATAAAGATTGATGATTCTCTTAGTCATAATACTAGGGATTTAGAAAAACATATTTTAGATGCCTGCAATGATGCATTAACAAAAGTAGATCAAGAAATTAAAACTAAAATGGGGGGGTTAATGAATATGCCATCAGGATTTAAGCTTCCATTTTAAAATGAAAGAATCTAAAAAACTAAATGATTTGATAGATGCCCTGACTATTTTACCAGGTATAGGAAAAAAGACAGCACAGAGAATGGCTTATAAACTCCTCGCATCTAATAAAGATCAAACGTTAAACTTAGCAAATAAGCTTATAGATTCTACATCTGAGATTTATACTTGTCCTATTTGTGGCATATATTTAGATACAGATGACTATCAAATGCAATTGAGCACAGATAAGCATTTATGTATCGGAGATAATAGAGATATTTCCAAAGTATGTATTACCGAGTCGCCTGCTGATGTGTACATCATTGAGAAATCTGCTAACTATAATGGTGATTATTTTGCTCTTAAAGGGAGCTTATCTCCACTAGATGGTAGAGGTCCATCAGAAATAGGTATTGATAGGTTAGATAACAGATTAAAAACAGGACAAATTAAAGAACTAATTCTTGCTACTAGTACTACTATTGAAGGTGAAGCGACAGCTCATTATATCCAACAAATGGCGATTAAATACAATATTAAAGTTTCTAGATTGGCTTTTGGTATACCTTTGAATGGTGAACTAGGTTATTTAGATAGTGATACAATATCTCACGCCTTTAATGAACGAAAAATTATTTAAGATACCAGATTTTTATCAATTTTTGCTGCACATATAAAATCATTTTCAGATAAACCATCAATAGCATATGTATAATAAGTTACTAACACAGTATTATAAGAGAAATTTATTTCTGGATGATGATCTTCGCTATGGGAAATCCAAGCAATCATATTCACAAGTGAAATTACTTCATAATGATTTTTAAATTTGAAAGATTTAGATATTTTTTTATTGTCTTTTGATAAGTTCCAGTCCGAGTCTAACTTTTGTATAAACTTTTGACACTCATCTTTATTAAGAGAATCAATGCCTCCCTCGCATGGAACACATTTTTTTGATGATAATTCATTGTCAGTATTCATATTAGGATTTTATATTATTTATTCTCTCAAATACAGTTGGATGACTATTATATATTGCTGAATAAAATGGGCTACTATTTATTACGGTTAAATTATCTTTATATAATTTTATTAGTGCTGATACCATTGATATACTGCTTGTATGCTCTTTGGCAAAATTATCAGCCTCATATTCATGTTTTCTTGAAAGAACAGAAAATAAAGGACTGATAAAGAATAAGAATATAGGTAATAATAAACTTATCATAATAATAAATTCAGATGATGACGATGAATTTAAAGAAAATAGATTAAATATAGGACTATAGAAAGATACTTTGTATAGAGAATAAAAAATTATAAAACTAAATAAAATATTAGCAATCATAGAGATTGTTATATGTTTCTTCTTATAATGCCCAATCTCATGAGCAAGCACGGATTCAATTTCACTCACTGATAACATATCTATCAATGTATCAAAAAAAACTATCCTTTTATTTTTGAACATCCCAGTAAAATAAGCATTCGAGTGTTTTGACCTTTTTGATCCATCCATAACATATATATCAGATATATTAAAATTTGTTCTATTAGATAAATTATTTATATTATCTACTATCTTTTTATCAGTTAGTTTTTCAAACTTATTAAAAAGTGGTGATATAAAATTTGGATATAAATACAATATCAAAAAATTAAATATTATAAAAAGAATCCACATGATATACCACCATGATGTTTCATAAGATTTATAAACATAATCAAATGTACTAAATAAAATTATAATAAATAGTAAGCTCACAAAAAATGATAAAATCGTATCTGTAATAAATAGTTTTAGATTGCTATTATTGAATCCATATTTTGTTTCTAAAAAAAAGACTTTTACATAGTTCAAAGGGATATTAACCAATGTCATTAATGTAAAGAAAAGTAGAATTGTCGTTAATTCGGAATTTATTATCCAAAAATTGATAGCCTTAGCGCTGGAAGCGATAAATGATATCCCATGAAAAAACAGTAATATACATACTATGGTAATACTGATGATTGTATTCACTATTGAAAATTTGAGTTTATCAATATTATAAGAATTCGATTTGGCAATATAATTGGAATCTATATTAAGAACCCCCATATCTTTCTCTGAAATAGAACTTTTTCTAATATAATTAATCTGATGTAGGTCCAAGAATAATTTAGTACCTCCATATACCATCAATAAAATTATAATTTCATTTATCATAAAAATATCACCTGTTTTACATTTATATATAAATATACTACTCTATGACGATGAAAGATAAAAGCAACTTAATATGGATTGATTTAGAGATGACAGGTTTAGATACTCAAAGAGATTATATTATTGAAATCGCAAGTATTGTAACAGATAAAAATCTTAATATTTTAGCCGAAGGTCCAAATATGATAATTCATCAACCAAATGAGATAATTAATAATATGGATGAATGGAACACATCACAACATGGCAAAAGTGGATTAATCGAAAATGTTAAAGCTAGTGACATTAATGAGTCTAGAGCTGAACATGATACTATTAAATTTTTAGAGAGATTTGTTATGAAGGGTCAATCACCATTGTGTGGTAATACAATCTGTCAAGATAGACGCTTTTTAGCTCGATGCATGCCCGAATTAGAGAGCTTCTGTCATTATAGAAACATAGACGTGTCATCCATAAGAGAACTAGGTAAAAGATGGTACTATGAGGATATCGATAATTTCCAGAAAAACTCAAACCACAGAGCTCTCGACGATATAAGGGATTCTATTGATGAATTACGTTACTATCGTAAAACTATATTTAAACTCTAAATTTAACTAGCTTAAGTTCATAGTTATTTTTACGTCCTTTGATTACTGTATTTTTCTGATATTTATTAGAAATTTTAGGGTAGTCGATAGAGTAATGTAGACCCCTACTTTCTTTTCTTTCTATAGCTGATTGTATGATTAATTTTGAAACATGGATAATATTTCTCAACTCAAGAAGATCATTACTTATTGTATATTGATAATAATGTTCATTTATTTCTTTCTCTATTAGTTCAATTTTATCTTGTGCTATTTTGAGTTGTTTATTAGATCTTACTATTCCTACGTAGTTCCACATAATTTTTCTCAGCTCATCCCAGTTATGACTGATAATAAATTTTTCTGTTGAATCAGAAACAAAACTATCATCCCAAGAAGGTAGAGAGGTCTTATGATTTTTCTTAATATCACCATCAGTAATATATTTTGAGCACATCTTGCTCATCACAAGGCATTCCAGCAGAGAGTTGCTAGCAAGACGATTAGCGCCATGAAAACCAGTATAAGCAGATTCACCTATTACATGGAGATTATGAATATCAGTTCTACCCATCACATCTGTCATAACACCCCCACACGAATAGTGTGATGCAGGTATAACAGGAATACGTTCTCGGGTAATATCTATATTGACACTGAGGCATTTTTCATAAATCTTAGGAAATCTTTTTTTTATAAAATTTGAAGGTAAATCTGTTATATCAAGAAAGACATTCTTATAGTCATTTAATTTCATCTCATGATCAATTGCTCGTGCAACAATATCTCGTGATGCAAGTTCAGCTCGACTATCATATTTATGCATAAACCTATCACCTGAAGGAGTAAAAAGTTTTCCGCCTTCACCCCTGAGTGATTCTGAGATTAGAAATGATTTTATTTGAGGATGATATAAACAGGTCGGGTGGAATTGTATAAACTCCATGTTAACTACTCTGCAGCCAGCTCTCCATGCAACAGCAATACCATCTCCTGTAGAAGTTCTAGGGTTAGATGTATATTTATATATCTTACTTGCACCCCCAGTAGCTAAGATAATTTTATCTGCACTAATACTAAAAACATTTTGATTATATTTATCAAAAATATATGCGCCAATACAGCTATCAAATCCATTAGTTTTGGTTGAAATTAAATCAATAATTTGACATTGTGATAATATATTTATATTTTTTTTGAGTAATACTTTTTCTTTGAGTTTTTGATGAATAATTCTTCCTGTTTCATCATTAACATGAGCTATTCTTCTATGGCTATGAGCTCCTTCTAGTGTAAGATTCAGTTGATTTTGATTATCACAATTGAAAGTTACTCCAATTTCTTCCAACCACTTGATACATAATGGGCCATTTTCTATAATTAATTTTGCAATATCTTTATTAACAAGACCATGGCCATTCTTAATTGTATCACTTATATGCTGATCATATGAATCAGTCTCAGATAATACAGATGCGATGCCACCTTGAGCCCATGCGGTAGAACAATCTTCCAGTTTATCTTTTGTTATGATTAGTATATTAATATTATCAGGTAGTAGCAATGCTGTGCTTAAACCAGATATACCGGAACCAACAATTAAAACATCTGTGCTTTTACTAGTGCTCATATATAATAAAATAACATTTTANGGTATTTTTGTAAAAATAACGTTTTTNGAGGCTATTTATGATGGATGATGATAAGTCAATAATTGACTTAGTATTGAGTGGAGATGACTCAAAATATGAAATAATCATCAAAAAATATCAACCAAGGATTATTAGCCTTTGTTATAGATATACTAAAAACATAACCGACGCCGAGGATGTTGCTCAAGATGTATTCTTAAAGGCATATAATTCTCTAGATAAATTTAGGTTTGAGAGTAAATTCTATTCATGGCTTCATAGAATTGCAGTGAATTGTTCACTTAACTATATAAATTCAAAGGAAAAAATAAAAGAAAAGGAAACTATTTCAGAAAATAATGGTCTAAATGTCGTAGAGAGTATAAAAACGGAGGATACTCCATTTAATAGCTATAATGTTGGTAAAATGGCAAAAAATATAGAAAATGCCTATAATAATTTACCAGAAGACCTAAAATTAGTTATAAAATTATGTGATATAGATGATTTGAGTTATGATGAGATTGCAAAGAGTATCAATATGCCCATAGGTACTGTAAGGTCAAAATTACATAGAGCGAGGGAAATACTTCTAAAAGCATTAAAAACAACTGATAAATATGAGTGATAATATTGAAAAAACTGAATTGGTAGGAATCATTAAATCTATATTAAAAAATGATTACCCAAAGTACATCTCAAAAGACTTTTCCAAAAAGATTATGAGTAAGATTTATGCATCAAAAAATGTTAAAAGTAATAGTTTTTTTAATTATGGCATTAGAATAGCTAGTGCGGTATCTTTTGCATTTATTACTCTATTTCTTATACAAAACACTATGCATGAAAATATAGAATATTCTAAATCTAATATTGATGAGAAAATTATGTCTCCAACCAAAAATGTCATTAATGAAATTGATACTTGTGATGATAATATTACTAAAAAAGAACAAGACGTTTCAAAGTGTAGATGATATTAATAAGAACTATAAATAATTCTAAGCTACTAATTACCCTGATATTATCTTTTGTGTTTTTAACAAAAGGCTATAGCGCAGAGCTTAGTTTACCCAATTTTACGGATGTTGTTGAAAAAAATATTCCGGCAGTAGTTATAGTGCATGCTAAAAAGAAAGTATCAGGCAATGCACCAGCAGATATTATGCCTAATGTACCAGAGGAATTTAAACCTTTTTTTGATAGGTTCTTTGATGATAACCAGCCTAATAGACAACATAGGCAAGCACCCAGTTTCGGATCAGGTTTTATATTATCCGATGATGGGTATATTATGACTAACAATCATGTAATATCAAATGCCGATGAAATCACCATTACATTCAGTGATCAAACAGAACTAAAAGCTGAACTAATTGGATCTGACAAAAGAAGTGATTTAGCTTTACTAAAAGTTGATGCTAACAAATTACCAATAGTATCCATTGGTACTTCAGAGAATCTTAAAATTGGTGAATGGGTATTAGCAATTGGCTCGCCTTTTGGTTTTGACCATACTGTTACCGCAGGTATTGTAAGTGCAAAAAAAAGAAATCTTCCTAATGAAAGTTATGTCCCTTATATTCAGACTGATGTTGCAATAAATCCTGGCAATTCAGGTGGACCTCTTTTTAATCTAGATGGTGATGTTGTAGGAGTAAATGCACAAATTTACACCAGATCAGGTGGATTTATGGGCGTATCTTTTGCTATACCAGCAGAGACATTAAGTAACGTATATAATCAACTTAAAAATGAGGGCAAAGTCAGAAGAGGCTGGCTTGGCGTATATATTCAAGAAGTTGATAAAGATTTAGCTTTAAGTTTTGGATTAGATAAACCTCGTGGAGCAGTTGTAGCAAAAATACTTGATAAAAGCCCAGCACAGAAATATGGACTCAAACAAGGTGATGTAATTATTAAATATGATGGCAAAGACATTAACAAATCTAAAGACCTGCCACTTTTAGTAGGCTCAACACCTGTTAATAAAATGGTTACCATGCAATTGCTTAGAAACAAAAAAATTGTAAATAAATCTATAAAAATTGAAGAGCTGCCCGAAGAAGATAAGATTGCTACGATGACAGAGAAAAAAATTGAAAAAACAATGATGGCTGGCATATCTGTAAGTAATATTAGTGAGCAGACAAAAAAAGGTCTTAATATTTATGGCGGAGTAAGAGTAGATAAATTATCAGACTCACAAATCAATAACTCTAAACTAGAAATAAATGATATCATTACTAAAATAAACAATGATTCAGTACTCGATGTTAATGATTTTAATAAAAAACTTCAATCTATAAAAAATAATACAATGGCAAGTCTACTTGTTTATAGAAATTCCAACCCTATATACATGGCAATTAAAATTTCTAAATGATTGATGTTTATTAATTGTCCGTTATCATATAGGGCATGAATAATATCAGAAATATCTCAATAATAGCACATATTGATCATGGGAAGTCTACTCTAGCTGATAGACTAATTGAAAAATATGGCGCACTATCAATACGCGACATGCATGATCAAGTTTTAGATTCTATGGATCTTGAAAGAGAAAGAGGCATTACAATTAAAGCTCAAACAGTATCCCTTAATTACTTTAAGGATAATATTATGTATAAAATAAACATTATTGATACACCAGGACATGTAGATTTCTCATATGAAGTATCTAGATCACTATCTGCATGTGATAGTGCATTATTGATAGTTGATGCCACACAAGGCATTGAAGCTCAGAGTATAGCACACACTACACTAGCCCAGGAATTAGGTTTAACAATCATACCAATAATTAATAAAATTGACTTACCTTCAGCAGATATAGTCTCGGTAAAAAAAGATTTGGTTGATTTTTTAAACATCAATGAAAGTGATATTTTAGAGGTTAGTGCTAAAACAGGGGAAGGCGTTGATACTATAATCGATACTGTTATTTCTAAGACTCCTCCGCCAAGTATAAGCAGTACACAATATCCTAAAGCCTTTATTATAGATTCATGGTTTGACAATTACCTGGGGGTTGTGGTCCTTGTTAAAGTTATTAGTGGGACAATTTTACCAAAACTGAAAATTAAAATTTTATCTAATTCAAAAGAGTTCGTTATTGATAAAGTTGGCATATTTACACCTAAGATAGAGTACCTTGAGCAATTAGAATCAGGTGATGTTGGATTTATCATTGCTTCCATAAAAACTCTCGATGCTGCACCCGTGGGTGATACCATAGCAGATATAAAAGCAGTAAATCCAAAAGCTCTTCCTGGTTTTCAGCATATCCAACCTCGTGTCTTTTCTGGATTTTACCCTCTTGATTCGAAGAATTATCAGGAATCTAAAAAAGCTTTAGATAAACTATCATTAAATGATAATTCATTCACTTATGAGCCAGAAAACTCAGATTCTCTTGGTCATGGATTTAGATGTGGATTTCTTGGTCTATTACATATGGAAATAATTAGGGAGCGGCTTGCACGAGAATATGATTTAGATTTCCTAATGACAGTTCCGTCGGTAACATATCGTATAATATTAAAAACCAATGAAATGGTAGAGGTAAAAAGCCCTAAAGATCTTCCTGATGATAATAAGATACTGAAATTTTTAGAACCTATTGCTGAAATTAACATCATTACGCCATCTAAATATTTAGGTGCTATTATCGAACTTTGTATTAAAAAGAGAGGTGTCCAAAAGAACCTACAATATCGTTCAAACTCAGTAGAGATTTCATTTAATATACCTTTATCTGAAATAATATATGATTTCTTTGATAAACTTAAATCATCAACTAAAGGCTATGCTTCATATGATTATACAGTTATTGATTATCTTGAAAGCAAAATGATAAAATTAGATATATTAGTAAATAAGAAAAAGGTTGATGCATTGTCACAAATTTTACATAAAGATAACTCTGATAAAAAAGCAAGAGAATTAATTGAAAACCTTAAAACTCTAATACCAAGACAGAACTTCGAGGTCTCTATACAAGGTTGTGTTGGTTCTAAAGTACTTGCATCGACATCAGTTCGTGGATACAGAAAAGATGTCACAGCTAAATTATATGGTGGAGATGTCACTAGAAAAATGAAATTATTGAAAAAACAAAAAGAAGGAAAAAAAAGAATGAAAAAGGTAGGCAATGTAGACATACCAAAAGAAGCTTTTTATGAGTTTATGATGCCTAAAAAATAAATTATGGATTTTACACTTTTACTTGTAATTATAACTCTGATATCTGGTATTTTACTAATGGTGACTAAATTGGTAAGAGGTAGTGCGCATATACCACAATTTCTAGATTTTTTATCTTCATTATTTCCAATACTATTATTTGTTCTGGTTTTTAGATCATTTGTTATTGAGCCATATAGGATACCCTCGGGCTCCATGATACCAACTCTTGTTATAGGTGATTTTATCCTTGTTAACAAATATGAGTATGGCCTTAGAGTACCTTTATCTAATGATAAGTTCTTTTCGAATAATAAGCCTAATTATGGAGATATAATTGTTTTTCAGTATCCTCAAGATAAAAAAATTAATTATATCAAAAGAGTAGTTGCACTGCCTGGGGATTATGTCGAATACATAAATAAGGAGTTACGCGTTAATGGGAAAAAATATTCTCAAATAGAAATGAATAATGATTACCTTGATGCTAATGATATCGCTGATAATAGACTTTACTCTGAATCTAATAATAAAAAAATATACCAAATTCTAAAAAATGATAACAATGGTCAAAATTTTAGTTATACAGTTCCTCAAGATATGTATTTTGTGCTTGGAGATAACAGGGATAATAGTAATGACAGCAGATATTGGGGACCTGTTCCTGAAGAAAATTTAATTGGTAAAGCATTTTTTATATGGATGCATTGGAATCCAATAAGCTCATATGCAATATTGGATAGAGCAGGTAAATCTATCGAGTAAAATATGACTAAAGCATATAATAAATTTTCTAATATATCTGAAATTGTTAACTCAAAGATTAATTATAGATTTAAGAATAATAATTTATTGCTAGAGTGTATAACTCATAAGAGTTTATCTAATCAAAATTATGAACGTATGGAATTTCTTGGAGATGCCGTTATTGATTTAGCAATTACTTCTTTCCTGTATAAAAATTATCCTAAACATAAAGAGTCTTATTTATCACGTGAAAAATTTAAAATAGTTAGCAAGAAAACATTGGCAGCAATTTCACAAAATCTGAAATTGATAGATATGTTGAAATTTAAAAATCTTAATTTTAAAATAGATAGGAGTTTATCAGAATCATTATCTGCAAACGTATTAGAGGCGCTAATCGGGGCAATTTATCTTGATAGTAATTATGATGAATGCGAAAGAATTATTTTGTCATTATTTTCTGATTACCTCACAATAAAGAAAAAAATTGGTGAAAAAGATGCTAAAACACAGCTTATCGAGTATTTAGCATCCATTAAAGAACCACCCCCCAAGTTTTATAAAGAACATGTCGCAGGACCACCACATAAGCCTATACTAAAAATTACCTGCGAAGTTTCTATTTTTGATAAGCAGTTTTCCGTTCAATCTCAAACCGTACAAATCGGACAACAAGAAGTATCTAGATTCATATTAGATAAGATTAGTAATGAATAAAATATATAATATTTCTATAGTAGGGCAAAGTAATACAGGTAAGTCTACACTTACAAATTATCTATCCAAGTCATATATTTCATCAGCAAACAAAAAAGCTCAAACAACACGTGCCACATTGAATGTATTAACTAATATTAAAGATCTTAATGTTATGATATTAGACACTCCTGGAGTTACTATCAATAATAATGATTTATTATCAACCTCTATGAAAAATTCTTATATCAAGAGTCTTGAGCATTTAGATTTACTAATATTACTTCTAGATATTTATAATAATAATCTTAAATATGAAGATACAATTATTAAACTTTGTGAATCTTCTAGTATATTAATTATTCCTGTAATCAATAAAATAGATAAGCTTCATACTAATGATAAAAATGTAAAAAAATTAAGAGATAATTTAATCAAGGAATATGGTTTTGAGCCTATTATGATATCGTTGTTGTCAGAAAAAGGCATTAATATCTTAATTAATGAAATTGTTCATAGATTATCATCGATGACTCCCAAAAGTAAAACCTTGGTTGATAAAAAGAGTAGCCAGAAAGTATCGATTCAAGAAATCATACAAGGAGTAATAATAGACAAAACTCATGGTGAAGTACCATATGATAGCGCAACTCATATTCAATCTATAGAAAATAAAAAAAAAATAATAAACCTTATTGCGAATATATATGTAGAAAAAGATAACCATAAGAAAATACTTATTGGAAAAGAGGGTCATATGATTAAAGAAATTGGAATAGCTTCTCGTAAGATACTTGAAAAGATTTACAATAAAAAAATATTTCTTAACTTAAAGGTTGTTGTTAAACATAATTGGAAAAATAACTATGAGTTACTTAAAGAACTTGGGTACATCTGATGAATAATCTCTTGGAAAGTTCTTTTATTATTCACTCTAGAGATTATGGAGAAACAAGTGTGATCTATGATGTATTAACAGAGAATTATGGATTTATGTCTGTTTTAGCAAAAGGTATAAAGAAAAAGAAAGACGGTCTTTTGTTATTACCTTTTAGGGAGCTACTGTTATCATATACTAAATCTAATTTGCCTTTATTGGTCAAACATGAAGTTTCAAATGACTATTCCAAAATAAAACGTAATTTTATGTTATATGGTCTTTATTACAATGAGTTAATATATAGACTAGTACCGAAAAACGAACCACTAAAATCAATGTATAGTCTTTATAAATCTCAATTAAATTATATGGTTAGTGATATAGATGTATCAGTGGCATCATTAAGGTTTGAGTATCTTTTCCTTAAAGAAATTGGGTATGGATTGAGTCTTTCTGATGAATTAAATGGAACATTAAATGACGATGATACATATTATTATGATTTTAACTCAGGTTTTAAAAAATCCTATAACAATACTAATGATAAAATTTGCGGCACATCTTTATTAAATTTAGCAAACAATAATTTTTCTAAAATTAAGGATGTTAAGGTGTTGCGTCAGATAATCAGAGAGGTCTTTAAAAAATTACTTAATAATAAATCTTTAAAAAGTTTTGATATCATTAATTAATATATAATATTCTTTTCAATTGTAATTTGTTGTCCATCAATTTCTAAAACAAAGCTTTTCCTGTACCAGTCACCTAGAACTATACGCCTATATTCATTATCTTCATGTAATATTTTATGTATGTTAGGTCTATGGGTATGACCATGAATAAGAATATCTATATCATTGTTTTTAAAAACTTTTAAAACTTCTTCCTGATTTACATCCATAATAAATTCATCTTTATCTTCAGTTTCCTTTAGACTTCTTGATCTTAGTGATTTAGCTAAAGCTAATCTCTCGTTTAATGGCTTAGATAGCATTTCTTCTTGCCACGCATCTGAGCGAACTAATGTCCTAAATTTTTGATATTCTTTATCATCTATACATAATGTATCTCCATGCATTAGCATTATATTATTATTCCCTATACGTATTAATGTTGGGTCTGGCAAAAGTTTAATGCCATATTTTGAACAAAACTTTCTAGATATCATAAAATCACGATTTCCATGCATTAAATAAATTTCTACAGTCTCAGATTTCTCTTTGATAACATTAAATACATCTTTAAGGCCTTCAGCTGGATCGTCATCACCTACCCAGTATTCAACGAAATCACCAAGTATGTATAGTGATTTAGTTTCTTTATCTAGGTTTAGTAAAAAATTAATAAAATAGGTTATAATTTCTGGTCTTTTTATATCAAGATGGAGGTCAGATATAAACAAGCTTTTCATGATTAATTATCAATAATCTCCACTTTTTCAATTTGAATAGTATCTATTGGAACATCTTGATGCCCAGATTTATTACCTGTATTTACAGAACCTATTAATTGAACAACATCTAAACCTTCAGTTACCTTGCCAAATACACAGTAACCATACCCATCAGGTGCATTTACTTTATCAAGGAAATCATTATCTTTCAGATTTATAAAAAACTGTGATGTAGCAGAATGCGGATCGCTTGTTCTCGCCATAGCTATAGTACCTTGTTTATTACTGATATTATTGTTGGATTCATTTACTACCGGTACATTTGAATTAATTTGACTCATATCCGGCAATAAGCCACCACCTTGTATCATAAAATTTGGAATTACACGATGAAATATAGTACCGTTATAGCTACCATTATCAACATAATTTAGAAAATTTTTCACCGTTTCAGGCGCTTCATTTGTGAATAGTTCAATGGTGATATCACCTTTGTTTGTAATAAGCTTTATCAATTTAATCTCCTTGGTATAATTATTTTGTGTACTGTAACCATAACTAGATGATATAGTTATACATGTGAAGGCAACTACAAATATAAATATGTTCTTTATCATCAATTTTTAAGCTCAATCTATATTATAATGAAATAATTCGATTATGACTATAAAGATATTCAATACATTGCATAAAAAGAAAGAAGATTTAATTACAATCAGAGATGATAGAGTTAGCATGTATGTTTGTGGACCAACCGTATATAGCTACCCGCACATTGGCAATGCTAGAGCTGCTATCATCCCAGATATATTATTTAGATTACTAAAGTCATCTTATAAAGAGGTAATATATATAAGAAATATTACAGATGTTGATGATAAAATATTTGATGCAGCAAAGAAAGAAAACATACCATTTAATGAAATCAGTGAAAAATTTACCAAAATATATCAAAATGATATGTCTGCACTAAATATTTTAGAACCAACTTTCCAGCCTAAAGTAACAGACAATATCCCTTCTATTATATCTACAATAAAGAAAATACTTGATAATGGTTATGCTTATATTTCAGATGAACATGTGATATTTGATACACAAAAATATAATAAGTATGGCGAGTTATCAAAGAGATCGCTTGATGAAATGCTTGATGGTGTAAGAATAGATGTTGCAGATTATAAAAATTCCCCAAGAGACTTTGTTTTATGGAAGCCTTCCAAAGAAAATCAACCAGGGTGGGATAGCCCCTGGGGTTATGGAAGACCAGGTTGGCATATTGAGTGTACTTCCATGATCAAAAGTATCATAGGTGATGATACAACGCTGGATATTCATGGTGGAGGTAATGATTTAATATTTCCTCATCATGAAAATGAGATTGCACAGGGAAGTTGTATGTCTGAAATTAAATATTGTAATTATTGGTTTCATAATGGTATAGTTTTGGTTAATAGAAAAAAGATGTCTAAGTCTCTTGGTAATGTCATTTTGGTTAATGATTTACTTAAAAAATATTCTTCATCTACAATTAGACTTGCACTTATATCTGCTCATTATAGACAACCTTTGAATTGGATGGATTCAACTGTAACGGAAGCAAATAACCTTGTTAAAAAATTTACAAGCTTGGCTAATTCTCGTCAATTAGACATTGGTGAATATGATGAGCCTTCAGAAGCAATAAATATCCTTAGTGATGATTTAAATACACCTGAAATAATTAAATATCTGTCAGCACTAGCTAAAAATGCAAAAACTAATGATAAAGATATGGCATCTCTTATAGCATCATGCAACTTCATTGGTTTGAACATACTTGATACCAGTCATGTTAAGAGAGAATTACCATCAAATATCAATGTCAAAAAAATTGATCAACTCATTAAGGAACGACTAGCAGCAAAAAAAGCAGGGGATTATACAAAAGCTGACGAAATAAGAGATAAATTATCAAGCATGAGCATAGAAATAAAAGATTCTAAAGATAATACCTCATGGCAGTATAATCCAGATTAAAGAATAATTTCAAAAATCTCATCTATAGGTATAATATGCTTATATTACGGGGTGTAGCGCAGCTTGGTAGCGCGGCTGGTTTGGGACCAGTAGGTCGTAGGTTCGAATCCTATCACCCCGAATTTTG
>NZZP01000046.1 GCA_002698665.1 Gammaproteobacteria bacterium
AGCTCTTGGAATGGTTAATATTGAAGAAATAGCTCAATCTTCAGATAGATTAGAAGCACTTCATTTTGGTGTTGCAGATTATGCGGCAAGTCTGAGAGCAAGGACAGTTGTAATAGGTGGCCTAAATCCAGATTATCCTGGAGACCAATGGCACCATGGACTAGCTAAATTAGTTGCTACATGTAGGGCATATGGATTAAGACCTATAGATGGTCCGTTTGGTGATTTTAACGATCCAGCTGGGTATATAGATGCTGCAAAACGTGGAGCTGCAATTGGTATAGAAGGTAAATGGGCAATACATCCATCCCAGATAGAACATGCTAATGAAGTTTTTTCTCCTCCCGCAAAGGAAGTTGAGAAGGCGGAGCGTATCATTGAAGAATTAAAAAAAGCTGCTGATGAAGGAAGAGGTGCAGCTCAGTTGGATGGAAGAATGATTGATGCCGCATCAGAGAGAATGGCAGAGAATATTGTGAACATCAATAATTTAATACAATCTAAAAAATAATGAATATTCACGAATACCAAGCTAAAGAAATTCTTACAAAATTTGGTGTCTCAACACCTAGAGGAGGGTTGGCTTACAGCCCAGAAAACGCAAAAGATCGTGCAACTGAATTAGGCGGCGATATGTGGGTAGTTAAAGCTCAAATACATTCAGGAGCTCGTGGCAAAGCAGGTGGAATTATTGTATGCAAAAGTTTACAAGAAGTTTCAGATGCTGCTAACTCATTATTAGGTAAGACTCTAGTTACTAATCAAACAGGACCTGATGGGCTTACTGTGCAGAGAATATATATCGAAGAAGCAACAGATATTAAAAAAGAATATTATCTCGGGCTTGTTTTTGACAGGAGCACGGAAAGTATAATGGTTGTGGCATCTTCTGAAGGGGGTATGAGTATTGAGGAAATTGCAAAAGAGAAACCCGATAGTATTATTAGATCTAAAGTTGAAGCGGCAGTTGGTATGCAAAGTTTTCAAGCAAGAGAAATTGCTTTTGCACTCGGTTTTGAGACTAAGGCGATTTCAAGATGTGCTCAGGCCATCTTAGGTTGTTATAAAGCTTTTAGTAGTTCAGACGCTACTATGGTTGAGATAAATCCATTAGTACTAACCGGCGATGATCATGTGCTTGCTTTGGATTGTAAGATGTCTTTTGATGATAATGCTCTATATAGAATTCCACAAATAGCTGAGTTACGTGATAAGACACAAGAAGACTCAAAAGAGACATATGCTCATGACAGAGGTTTAAATTATATTGCTTTGGATGGTGATATTGGGAATATTATCAATGGTGCTGGTTTAGCAATGGCTTCAATGGATATGATTCAATTGGCAGGTGGACAACCTGCTAACTTCTTAGATGTTGGTGGTGGCGCAACACCTGAAAAATTTGTTAAAGCATTTAAACTAATATCTGGAGACCCTAAGGTTAAAGTTATATTGATAAATATTTTTGCAGGTATTAATAGGTGTGACTGGGTTGCACAGGGAATTGTGGATGCTTTGAATCAATTAAATATAGACCAGCCACTTATTATAAGACTAGCTGGTACTAATGTTGATGAAGGTATTAAAATACTAAAGGATAGTAAGATTAAATATATCGAAGCATTTACCTTAGAAGAAGCAGCGAATAAAGCTGTACAAGCTTTAAAAGATTTAGGAAAAAAATAATGGCTATATTGATTACTAATGATTCAAAAATTATAATTCAAGGTTTTACAGGAAAAATTGGAACATTTCATGCTGAAGAAATGATTGAGTATGGAACTAATGTTGTTGGTGGTGTAACGCCTGGAAAAGGTGGTCAAACACATTTAGGGAAACCTGTTTTTAATACTGTTAAAGAAGCTGTCAAAGAAACTGGAGCCGATTCAAGCATACTTTTTGTGCCTCCAGCATTTGCGGCTGATTCAGCTATGGAGGCTGCTGATGCAGGAATAAAAACTCTTGTTGCAATTACTGACGGAATACCTGCACACGACATGATTAAAGTGAAACGCTATATGCGAAGGTATAAAAACGAAGATAGGATGACTATGGTTGGACCAAACTGTGCCGGGGTGATTAGCCCAGGAAAATGCATGTTAGGCATAATGCCGGGACATATCTATAAAGAGGGAAATGTAGGTGTTATTGGAAGATCTGGCACATTAGGATATGAAGCCGCACAACAAATGAAAAACCTTGATATAGGCATATCCACCAGTGTAGGAATAGGTGGTGACCCGATAAATGGTAGTTCATTTAAAGATCACCTGGCTAAATTTGAAAATGATGATGAAACGAGAGTAATTTTAATGATAGGTGAGATAGGGGGTCCTCAAGAAGCTGAGGCTGCAGAATATGCTCGAGAGAACATATCTAAACCAATTATTGCTTATATTGCCGGACTTACAGCTCCAAAAGGAAAGAGAATGGGACATGCTGGGGCTATTGTCAGTTCCAAAGGTGAATCTGCAGCAGATAAAGTTGAAATATTAAAAAATGCTGGAATTACTATCGCAAAAAATCCGTCAGTCATTGGTGATACAGTCCAGTCTGTCTTAAACAATTTATAAATATGAATAATCAAGGGATTATTGATATTGGAGCAAATCTTACTCATCCACAGTTGTATAACCAACTTAAGACTATAATTGAACACATTAATAACTCTAAAACCGAAAAAGTCATAATAACGGCATCTAATTTAATGGATACAGCGCTTGCTAAAGAAATAATAAGTTTATATCCAGATTTATTTTATACTACAGTTGGATATCATCCTCATAATGCTAAAGATTATGATAGTTCTCTTTATGATAAGATTATTAATGAGTCTAATTCAAAATATGTTGTTGCAATAGGAGAATGTGGTCTAGACTATTACAGAGAGTATTCATCTAAGGAAGAACAATGGACTTGTTTTGAAGCTCATTTAGAAATTGCTAAAATTACAAAACTTCCAATATTTCTTCATGAAAGAGAAGCTCATAATGACTTTATACAGTTTTTAAAAAAATATTCAGAATCTATAAAGAAAAAAGTAGTGCACTGTTTTACAGGCAATAAATCAGAACTTAAAACATATTTGGATTTAGGAGCTTATATTGGCATAACAGGCTGGATAAGTGACCCTGAAAGAGGCAAACACTTACTTGATCTTATGAAATATATCCCAGAAGATAGATTAATGATAGAAACTGATGCGCCTTATTTAATTCCCAAAAATATACCGGGCAATAAAAAAGATATCAATGAACCTTCGTACCTTGAATATGTTGCGGAGACAATTGCTCAGTGTCTAAATAAAAACTTAAGTGATATAATGATTAGTACACGAAAAAATACTAGAATATTTTTCTCAATATAATTATGAATAAATTATCTTTACCATCAAATAAACATAAATTATTATTACACTCGTGTTGTGCACCATGTTCTGGTGACATTATGAAAAGGCTCATTGATTCTAATATATGTTTTACAGTTTATTTTTATAATCCTAATATTCATCCGTATGAAGAGTATATGCTTAGAAAAGAAGAAAATATGGCTTTTGCAAATAATAATGGCATACCATTTATTGATGCTGATTATAATCCAAGAAAATGGTTTGAATTGACAAAGAATATGGAGTGGGAACCTGAAAGAGGTAAAAGATGTAGCACTTGTTTTGATATGAGATTTGTGAAAACAGCTGAATATGCATACAAAAATAATTTTGATGTTATTTCCAGCACCCTAGGTATTTCAAGGTGGAAAGACATGAGTCAGATTAATAGGTCAGGTGAATATGCTGCATCAAAATATCCTGAACTCATTTATTGGACTTTCAATTGGCGTAAAGAGAATGGTTCTCTAAATATGATAGAGACTTCAAAAGATGAACAATTTTATATGCAGGAATATTGTGGATGTGTATATTCTCTTAGAGATACGAATATTTGGAGAAGAAAAAATAACAGACCAAAAATTATCATCGGAGAGAAATATTATTCTCACTCAAATAAAAAATCCACTAATAATAAAAAACCCTATCAAGCTGAGCCAAGCAAGAAATGATCTGGAGATAATCGACTGAATGTAAGAAATCTTTTCTACATCATCGTCATTATCTTTATATGAAGAAATCCCTATATCATTAACAAGTGCAATATTAGTGGTATATAAATCCTTTTCAACTTTTCTAGCTTTCCAAGCTTTTATGCATTGCTCAAAGTTTGCAACTACGGCAAATGAAAAAGAACATAGCCTAATTGGTATATATTCTATTACAGCAATAATATTTTTAATTTCTTTTTTTGACTTGATATCAACTTTAATTGACTTGCTAAAGAGATAGTTATCTAAGATCACATAGCCTAAGCATCCAATAGGTCCTAGCAGAAGAAAACAAAATAGTACTGTAAAAATTGACCTAGTAGAGTTGTAAAATATATTATTTATTGATTTTTTATCATCTGTTTTATTTTGTTCCATCATAATGTAGTTATATCTATCTGATTTATTAAATTCATTTTTAGAATCAATAGAGAATTTTAAGTCTTCTACCATTTGGTTGAACTCATTTGGCTTCATACAGTATACAAGTATTATCATGCTCACAATAAACGAGAAGAAGTAATGTATATAATTCTCTAGGATAGAAAGTAAAATAGCTAAAATAATCATTATTACAATGGGAAACAAAAGATATTGATGATATTTTTTAGTGATATATTTTTTGACCAGCATAGAAAATTTTCTAAATACATTATCTATAACCACCGTATCCTTCATATTTGATATCGGATCATAAATATACTCAAGAACAAGTGCAAAGAATATTAATAGCGCTGTTATCATATATTACCTTTTAGTCTCTTCCAGTCAAAATAAACCCCAGGATCTGATTTCCTATTTGGGGCTATCTCGTCATGACCTATTATATTATCATCTATGATTTTTGGATAGTATGCTTTAATGCTAGTAATTACATTTATAAGCATACTATACTGTTCATCTGTAAATTTAGAATCTGTTGTACCTTCAAGTTCGATACCTATTGAAAAATCATTACAATTATCTCTACCTCTAAAATTGGATACTCCAGCATGCCATGCTCTTAGGTGAAAAGGCACGAATTGAATTAATTCACCATTTCTCCGTATAAAAAGATGCGATGATACTTTTAAATTAGCTAGGTCATTAAATGATTTATGCTTCTTTATATCTAAATTATTCTTAAATAGGTTTATTACATTATCGTTATCATACTTACCTGCAGGGAGGCTTATACAATGTATAATAATAGTATCTATATCAATATTTTTTGAGCGATTATCAAAATTATCGATATTAATATACTTAATATCTTTGAATATATGTGTATTTATATCAATTTTCATCATTTTCTATATGAGTACTCGAAATTCACTGTTATGATATTAGCTAATTATTATTATGCCAAATTTTTTAATCAATACAGATATAAAATTAAAGAATATAGTAAAAGATTTATCATCATCTAGTTACATTGGAGTGGATACTGAATTTATTCGTGAATCTACTTACTATCCAAAATTAGCTCTTTTACAGTTAAGCGATGAAAACAATACATATTGTATAGATATTTTGCAAATACAAGACATGGAGATCTTGAAGACACTCTGGGTCAATAACTCTATCAAAAAGATATTCCACTCAGCAAAACAGGATTTAGAAGTTATTAATCATTATTTTAACTGCCATCCAAACAATGTTTTTGATACTCAGATTGCATATAATTTATTATCTATCGATGTTAATATAAGTTATTCAAATCTAGTCAAAAAATATTTTGATATTACCTTAAAAGATGGGTCATGGAGAACTGACTGGCTCAAAAGACCGCTTTCAAAAGAAAAGATAGAATATGCAGCTAATGATGTAAAATATCTATTAGGTTTATACCAGTTCCTAAAGCAAGAATTAGTCGATGCCCATAGGTATAGTTGGCTAGAAGAAGAAATTAATGCTGATTTGGCTAAAGATAACATTGTAACTATACCTTCTACTTCATGGAAAAAAATAAATTTACCATCAAATACTTCTACGTTTCATTTAAAAAATATTAAAACTCTTTCTAAATGGAGAGAGGAAAAAGCTATTATAAATAACATACCTAAAAGCTGGATATTTAATGATAGAGAACTGATTAAAATTGCTACAGCTAAAAAAAATAAATTAGATTATGTTTTAAGCAGTCTTAAACATGAGATTAGTAGTAAAGATATATCATATATTAAAGACATTTGTAAAAATGATATAGAAAATAAAAAATCATCCTCAAGAGAATTTAATGCATCAATTTATAATAATATAATAAATAAATGTCATGAAGTTCTTCAAAATACATGTGAGAAGCATCAAATTGCATCTACACTAATAGCTAATAAGAGAGATATAGATTTATTTGCCAGAGGGAAAAAAGATGTTAAATTTTTATGCGGTTGGAGATTTAAAATATTTGGCAAGTTGGTACAATAAATAATGCGTAAATACTCATCTAAAATAGTTGACGGGAAGGATAGGTCTCCAAGTAGATCAATGTTAAGGGCTGTTGGTTTCAAAGATAAAGATTTTAAGCTTCCTCAAGTAGGTATTGCGTCTACATGGAGTATGGTGACGCCTTGCAACATGCATATTAACACACTAGCCGAGATTTCTTCAAAAACAGTTGATTCTAATGGCGGAAAATCAATTATTTTCAATACTATTACCATCTCCGATGGAATATCTATGGGTACTGAGGGTATGAAATACTCTCTTGTGTCAAGAGAGGTGATTGCTGATTCTATTGAGACAGTTATTGCTTGTGAAGGTTTTGATGGATTTTTAGCAATAGGTGGTTGCGATAAAAATATGCCTGCATGTGTCATGGCAATGGCTAGACTTAATAGGCCTTCTATATTTGTTTACGGTGGAACTATACTTCCTGGTAAGCATAAATCCAAAAAAATTGACATCGTCTCAGTTTTTGAAGCCGTTGGCCAGAATGCAAACAAACAAATTAGTGATCATGAATTATATGAAATTGAAAAAAAAGCAATTCCTGGTCCTGGTTCATGTGGTGGAATGTATACTGCTAATACGATGGCTTGTGCAATTGAAGCATTAGGTATGAGTTTAACAAATAGCTCAGCTCAGATAGCAATATCTAAAGATAAAAAATTGGATTGTCAGGCTTCAGCTAAAGCATTAATGAAATGCATCAAGAATGATATAAAGCCAAGAGATATTATAACGAAAAAATCTATTGAAAACGCAATTACTGTAGTAATGGCACTTGGAGGGTCAACTAATGCTGTACTTCATTTATTAGCCATAGGGAATTCAGCAGGCGTAAAAGTAAGCTTAAGAGATTTTGAAAGGATTGGAAAAAAGACTCCCGTTCTTGCTGATTTGAAGCCAAGCGGGAGATTTTCAATGTCTGAACTTGTCAAAATTGGAGGAGTGGCTCCGCTAATGAAAACATTATTACAAAAGAAATTACTTCATGGAAATTGTTTAACTGTAACTGGAAAAACATTGAGTAGTAATCTTAAGTCTATTAAGGCTTATAATAATAAGCAGAAAATTATTATGCCTTTCGAACAACCTATTAAAAAAAATGGCCACTTAATTATATTAAGAGGTAACCTATCGCCAAATGGTGCAGTTGCAAAAATATCTGGCAAAGAAGGAGAGAGTTTCACTGGCAAGGCCATGGTTTATAATTCAGAAGAGCAAGCACTAAAAGACATTTTGAATAATAAAATAAAAAAAGGCACTGTTATTGTAATTAGGTTTGAAGGACCCGAAGGAGGCCCAGGTATGAGAGAAATGTTATCGCCTACTTCTGCTGTCATGGGCAAAGGACTAGGTAAAGATGTTGCTTTAATAACCGATGGGAGATTCTCTGGTGGTAGTCATGGTTTCGTTGTTGGTCATATTTCTCCAGAAGCTCACATTGGTGGTCTTTTGGCTATTGTAAAAAATGGAGATATAATTGAAATTAATGCACAAACACAAAAACTTAATCTCAAGGTCTCTAAAAATGAAATAGCTAAAAGATTTAAGAAATGGAAAAAGCCAAAAATTAAGAATAAAGGTATAGTTCTTGCTAAATTTGCTAAATTAGTAAGTCAGGCAGACTGCGGAGCATCCACATCAGATAATTTATAGTCCTTTAATTTCTTCTTTATAGATCTTATTAACTATATTATATATTTTATCTAATCTCTCAATAGCGTCATTACTAGCTATCAACTTATTTTTTGATGAAGCATCGAGAGGTAGACATTCTACTAATCTATATCCCACCCAAGTAGCATCAGCAAATCTCTCTTTCTTGAAGCTTATAAAATTTTTAATTCCTGGATAAATCTTTCTGTAAAATTTAGATAAAATGATATATTTTTGTGGAATCATAAATTCTTTTTCAGCTTCAATAGCTTCAATATTACCTACCAATAGATTTGAGTTATTTAGTGAGCTATTTGTTATATGGACTTTGTTTTTTCCTTCTACTGTTATACCAAGTAAACCATCCTCTAATTGATTCCAGTCAATTATTTCTACATAACATGCATAGTTATAAATATTTGTAATAAACTCTTCATTTGTATTATCTCGCACTAAAGCTATACAAAATCCTTTTTCTTCTTTAATGCAATCTTTTATCATATCCAAATATCTTCTTTCAAAAATTCTCAGTGGAAATAAACCACCAGGTAGAACAATACTTTTTAATGGAAATAGTGGTATATCATTCATATTATTCTTTCTTTGTAAATTTAAGTGATACAGAATTAATACAGAATCTTTTTCTAGTAGGCTCTGGTCCATCATTAAATACATGACCTAGATGGGCTCCGCAGTTAGAACAACATACCTCAGTTCTTTCCATTCCATATGAATGGTCAGATACAAGAGTTACATAGTCATTTGACATGACATCATAAAAACTAGGCCAACCAGTGCCAGAATCAAACTTATGACTTGAGGAAAATAGGGTGTTGCCACAACATTTACAGTGGTAAATACCATTTTCATAGTTAGCATTTAAATCTCCGCTAAAAGGTATTTCTGTCCCCTTCTCCCTAGTTACTTTATACTCTAGAGAAGATAACTGAGCTTTCCATTCATTATTAGTTTTAGAATATTTTTTCATTAATTATAGTTTCCCTAAGTTTTTTAGTACTTTTATTGCTCATCAATAAGATGATATCTATATCTTCATAGAATTTTTTAATAAACTGTAATATTTTCTGATATGAATTTACAATTTCAATTCCGCTCATTGATTTTTTTATCGTCCACCTTGATAGAGGTGATTTAACAATTATTGAATAGTGTGAGTGTTTAAGTGCACTAGGAAGATTTGCTTTATGTGCACCTGATATCATAGAATTAGATTTTATTTCACAAATAGACAATATTTTTTTATTAACATACTTTGCCTTAAGTGATCTAATTGAACTCTCTATTTCAGTGGGATGATGAGCAAAGTCATCGAAAATAAAGAGATTTTTACTCTTACTTACTAGTTCCATTCTTCTTTTGACACCCTTGAAACTTTTTACTGCATCTAGACATTTATTAACAGATAATCCAATTTGTGTACATGCTAGGATTGCTAGAGATATATTTTTATAATTATGCAATCCCATAAGAGAAGAGTTTATTTCATAAGATTTCTTTTTGTTTTTTAGACTAAATGTAGACTTATTCTCAAGAAGACGCCAATCTACATTATGATTATTTTTTTTTGTTGATAGGCTAATTTTTTTAGACCATACTCCTTTTTTTATTAATTTAATTATATTGGCATCATCATGATTATAAATAATTTTTCCATTACGAGGAACTATTCTTATTAGATGATGAAAATTTTTTATAATTGCATCAATATCTTCGAATATGTCTGCATGATCAAATTCAATATTATTTATAATTAATATATCTGGATGATAATGAATATATTTGGATCTCTTGTCAAAAAATGAAGTGTCATACTCATCTGCCTCAATCACAAAATACTTTGATGAGGTCAATTTAGCAGGAGCATTTAAATTTATTGGTTGCCCTCCGATTAGGTAGCCTGGATTATATTTAGAATGTTTTAGAATCCAGGTAATTATTGAAGTCGTAGTTGTTTTACCATGTGTTCCTGAAACAGCTATTACGGTTTTTTTAGAGAGCACATTTTCATATAACCATTGTGGGCCTGATATAAACTTGATATTACTATCTAATAATTTTTCTATTACACTAATGCCACGAGACATTATGTTACCTACTACCACTAAGTCTATATTTTTTTTTAAAACTGATGGGGAGTATCCTTCCATAAAACTAATATTTTGTTTTTTTAAAACAGATTTCATAGGATCATATAAATTTTTATCAGATCCTGAAACTTTGTGACCAAGCTGCTTTGCAATGATAGCAATACCAGCCATGAATGTTCCGCCGATACCCAATATATGTATTCTCATGATATAAATAGTTGAATGAATATCATCATGACAAAAACACATGCCATGCTATGCAAAAGAGAGATGCCAAGGCCAATTGTCATGGTTGTGTCAAATGAATTTTTAAAGATATGTCCGTTGACAAACCATGCATATATAGAAATAACAAGAAAAGCCATTAGCAATGATTTGTCAGATGAGAAAGTTGTCATTGTAATTAGACTTGAAAATATGGCTATTATCGCATGCACGCCAAGAGTCCCGGAGCATACCTGAAGATAGCGTGATGAGTATTTAGGCTTAGTGTTAGTATTGTTATCTCGTATTTCTAACCCAAATTTTATAAAGAATAGCGTAACTATTACATATATTGTAGCAAATATTAAATTTACTAAGTAACTTATACTAGGGTCAACCTTTATTAGCCCAATAATGATATTTATGATTATTACTATTCTTAAAAGTTGCATGCTAGACGGCAAGTCTTGTGGGCCACGAGAAAACATAAGAATATCGAGTAAAATTTTTAAATTTAATGCCATATTGGTGTTATAATAGTTATCTGCATACATTATAAAGGATAACATATTGGATCAGAACTCTATAATTAAATCTTACAAGAGGGTATCAAGTTTTTATGATTTGACTTTTGGTCAAGTTTTTAGACCTGGCCAAAAGACCGTAATAAAAAAAATGGATTGCGCCGATACCGATATTGTTTTGGAGATTGGAATAGGCACTGGATCGTCATTTCAGTATTATCCAGAAAAGACAAATGTTATTGGAATTGATATTTCACCTGATATGCTAAATCGCGCAAAGAAGAAAATAATTTCAAATAATCAAAAAAATAGGCATCTATTGCTTATGAATGGAGAAGAACTATCTTTTCCTGATAACACTTTTGATAAAGTAGTAGGAATGTATGTTGTTTCAGTTACTCAAAATCCAAAAAAATTAATCGAAGAGATGAAGAGAGTATGCAAGAAAGATGGTGATATATTCATTGTTAACCATTTTAGCGATGATTCAGATAATATATTTGTTAAAATGTTTGAAAAGGGTTTGATGCCAATAAGTAAGTTATTAGGATGGAAGCCGTATTTTCCATTTGTTGAATTCAATGATTATGCACAATTAAATGTTTTAGAGACGAGTAAAGTTAATATATTCAATTACTGGAATATTATACATGCCACTAATACAAAATAATCATTCAACAGCACTGTCAATTAATTTTTTTAATTCACCTGATTCAAATAATTCAAGAGTTATATCACAACCACCTATTAATTCACCTTTTATATACAATTGTGGAAATGTTGGCCAATCCTTGAAGCTTGGCAAATCTCTCATAACTTCTTGATCAAGAATTACATTACAATATGCAAAAGATTTACCACATTGTTTTAGTGCCTCAACTGTTTTAGAGGAAAATCCACACATAGGCATCTCTGGTGTTCCTTTCATGTATAACATTACTGGATTATCTGCGACTTGTTTTTTAATTTTGTCTAAAGCTGACATATTTATTCTCCTTAAATTTTCTTATATTTCAAACTCATTAAATTTACATACCCAAACCATTATGACTGTAACCCATAAAGAGCAACATAGGTATACTAAGTACTGTGTTTGTTCTAGATGCTAACAAAGCTATTTTTTTTGCACTTGCTATCTCATCTGCTGAAGCAGGTTCTGTTGCATATTTATTTAACCCAAGTACTTTTTGTTGATTTGGCCAAATTAATACCCAAACATTAAATAACATAATAGTTCCTAGCCATGCACCGATACCAATTCCAGCCAGTCCTGGCGCTAGAGCAAACGCACTATGCAGCATACCATGATCGTGTAAGTACCATGCGCCTGTAATCCATGTCACCACAGCACCCCACCTGAACCATAAGAGCGCAACAGGCGCTACATATTTGCCGATTGCTGCTGGCCCTGGGTCCTTATCGGCTGCTGCTGCTGCCATTGCAGGAACCTGTACAAAATTGAAATAATAGAGCAGCCCTATCCATGTTATGCCAGATAGATAATGTAGCCATCTAAGATAATGCTCAAAATCAACCAATGTTCCGCCAATAGCTATAACTAGCACTGCACTGAGAATAAAGCCCGAAATAATTGTACCCTTAATAGAAAGTAGTGGATTCATATAAACCTCAAAAATAATTATCGTATGCGTCATATAATAAATGATGTAGACTATTTAATCTATCAGTAAGTTAATTATTGACCTATTTTTTGGAGAAAAGAGCATATGTGTGGTATCTGCGGTACTCTTAGATTTGATAATGAAAAAATAAATGATAAACAAGCACGACATATGCTTGATTCCATTAAAATGCGGGGACCTGATCATACAGACACTTTTTCTACAGAGAACTTATACCTAGGCCATAGTAGACTAGCTGTAATAGACCCTAGTAATAAATCTCACCAACCTATGAAAGACGATATTCTTAATATGGTAATTGTCTTCAATGGCGTAATATACAATTATAAAGAATTAAGAATTAAGCTCTCTAAGAAAGGATATAATTTCTTTTCCGATGGAGACACAGAAGTTATCTTAAAATCTTATCATTATTATGGCAGAGATTGCGTGAAACACTTTGATGGTGTTTTTTCTTTTTGTATATACGATATCACAAATCAACAACTATTTTTATCAAGAGATAGGCTTGGTATTAAACCTCTATACTACAAAATAGACGAGATGTCATTTTCTTTTGCATCTAATACAGCAGCACTCTGTCAAAACAAAGATGTATATAAAATAGATGATGAGAGTTTACACTACCATTTCACATTACATTCTGTTGTACCAGCACCTAAGACTATTTTAAGAGATATATTTAAGCTTGAGCCAGGATCATATGCAATTATTAATCTAAAAGATAAAAATTTTTTTAAACAAAGTTATTATTCATTTAATTCAATTCAGCTTAATAAAAAGCTAAAAGAAGGTGATATTATAAGTAGTATTGAACAGTTATTAATTGAGTCAATTAAAAAAAGATTCAACACTGCTGATGTTGATGTAGGGGTTCTACTTTCAGGTGGCTTAGATTCAAGTTTAATTGTAGCGCTTGCGGAATCTATAAATTTATCAAATATAAATACTTACTCAATTGGCTTTCCTTCTATTGAACAGGAAATGGGAAATGAATTTTATTATTCAGATCTTATAGCAAATCAATTTAATACAAATCATCAAAAATATTCAATTACTAGTGATCATTTATTCAAAGCTCTGGATGATGTGATAAAAGTTATGCCGGAACCTATGTCTAGTCAAGACTCATCTGCTTTTTACTTACTTGCTAAAAATGTTTCACTTCATCAGAAAGTTGTGATGAGTGGACAAGGTGCTGATGAATTATTTGGAGGTTATTTTTGGTATGAAAATATGATGAATACACCCGGTAATGACATTGATAAGTTTAAAGTTCACTATTTTGACCAGGATCATTTGGACTACAGCAAGAGCATAAATAGAAAGCATATATCAAGAGATTATACAACTGATTATATTGCCACTGCATTTAGTAATGAAAGAGAAGATATCGGTTTTATTGACAAGGTTCTTCGTTTGGATTTATCAACTCTTATTATTGATGATCCTGTCAAACGTGTAGATAGTATGACTATGGCGTCTGGTTTGGAAACAAGAGTACCTTTCTTAGATATTGATTTGGTTGAATTTGTTTTATCTATTCCATCATCAAAAAAAATTAATAATAATGGAAAATATCATCTAAAAAAACTAGCTGAAAAATATTTGGATAATGGTATGATTTATCGCGATAAATTTTACTTTCCTGTGCCACCATTAAAGATCTTGAAAGACAAATTCTTAAAATATGTATCAAATATTCTCCTGTCTGAACAATGCGCCGATAGAGGAGTTTATAATCGCGCCTATATATCAAAATTACTCTCAAAACCTAATAGTTGTTTCACTAGATTGAATGGCAATAAGTTATGGCATCTTGCATTATTCGAAAGATGGTTTCAATTAAATATTGACACATAAAAAACCCATCTTAAATTAATAAGATGGGTTTGATACTAAGTAAACTCTAGACTTTAAAATCTATGAGTTATTCCTATTCCATAACTACGAGTAGCATTTACAGCAGCCTCAACACCTTTTCTAGTATAACCAATTGTTACATCAGTTGATTTACTTAGGTTCATCTGATTNGAAATACTCCAAGTATCATAATCAGTTGAAGCTGAATCCATATTACCTTGTGCNTTAACAAGCTGAATCATATTATTACCCATTTTATAGTGTAATCCTAAGGTTGTGATNTCACCAGCGCCATGGTTAGTTCCAGCAATTTCAACTTCTTCTCCAGTATAGAAAACACCTAGTCCTGGCATTACTTTATATGAAGCGAATATTTTGTCATTGCTTGTGCCACGACCAGAATCTCCACTTTTATCATGTGAACGCGCAAAACCAAATTCAAGACCTGGCATCATATGATTTACTTGTAGACCAAATGCATAGTCACTTTTTGCTACATTAGAATCACTTTGTTCACTAAGACCACGCATATATGCAATCTCAAAAGGTCCCATAGCTGCATGATAAGATAATGAAGAATCCCATGCGCCTGCAATACCGAATGCCCCATCACTAGTTCCACCATGTTCATTTAAAGCGATAGCAGTATCCATGTTATGATCATATTTACCCATTGTCTTATATGGTGATTCATAAGAACCCATGCCAATATAGCCTAATGGAGTAGCAAATCCTAGATTACCAATATGCAAATCAAATGTACGACAGTCTCTTGAATCATTACATGAGTCTGATGAATCAGCAGTGCTAGTTCCATCTGCAATGTCAAACTTCCATTCAGCATTACCTATTAAGCTAATTGCACCAAGATTTTCTTTAAATTTAATTCCTAATCTGCTTTTACCACCATTATCTCTGATGCTATCAACAGAATTAGTGCTTCCAACAGCTCTGTGGTCATAGCCTAGATATAAACGTCCATAGAAATGAACACCACTGCCAGATTTAGCGGATGTTGCTGAATGATGCATATCATGCCCACCCCCAGCAATACCTAACGTTGATACGGCCATTAGCATGACCGCTAAGTATAGTTTTTTCATTAATCTCCCCGTTATTTAATGTGTATTAGGTGTATTTTGACATATAGTGCAGCAAATTCAAGCAATTTGCTACATATTAGGGCATATATTGCTGAATAATATATATAAAAAACACATAATATAGATAGATTTAAGGTATTAATATATTAGAATAGGCATTTATTTTGGGAAACGATAGATGAAAAATTATTTAATGAACACTTACAATAGAAAAAATATTTCTTTTGTTAAAGGTAAGGGTTCTTATTTATGGGACCAAAATGGTAAAAAATATCTGGATGCACTTTGTGGACTAGCAGTAACAAGCTTGGGCCATTCTAATGCTAAAATTTCAGAGGTAATTTCAAGTCAGTCAAATACACTTATTCATACATCCAATGCTTTTGTAATAGATCAGCAAGAAGAATTAGCAAAAAAACTTTGCCAACTCTCTGGCATGTCTTCAGCGTTTTTCTGTAATTCTGGTGCTGAAGCAGTCGAGGCGTCTATTAAAATAGCGAGAAAATATGGAAATGATAATAATATTGATAATCCTAAAATTATAGTTATGGAAAATAGTTTTCACGGAAGAACTATGGCTGCCTTGTCAGCAACAGGATCTGGAAAAGCACATAAAGGCTTCTATCCTTTGCTAGATGGTTTGTTAAGAGTACCGTTTGATAATGTAGAGCAAATTAAATTATTGGCAGAAAAACATTCTGATATCGTTGCTATATTGTTAGAACCTATTCAGGGCGAGGGAGGTATAATCATACCTGGCAATGATTATCTTAACCAACTTAGAAAAATATGTGATGATAACAAATGGCTACTAATGATAGATGAAGTGCAATCTGGATTCTGTAGGACAGGCAAATGGTTTGCTTATCAGCACAATGAAATTATTCCTGATGTTGTAACAGTTGCCAAAGCACTTGGAAATGGTGTGCCTATTGGCGCATGCCTTGCTGCATCAAAAGCATCTAAAATACTTATTCCGGGAAGTCATGGTTCTACATTTGGTGGTAACTTTTTATCCGCAAGTGTAGGTCTAAAAGTTATTGAAGTAATGAGAGATATGAATTTATGTCTAAATGCTAGGACTTGCGGAAATTATATAAAATCAGAATTAATAAATGCCCTGGAAGGTTTACCCATTGTCAAAGAGATAAGATGCAAGGGACTTATGATTGGTATAGAATTAAAAGTGAAATGTATAGACTTGGTTGAAAAAGCTTTAGATAATGGCTTGGTTATAAATGTTACAAAAGAAAAAATCATTAGAATGTTGCCACCATTAATAATTACTAGAGAAGAATCTGACGAGATTGTTAAAATAATAAAGAAGATAGTGGGTGAAGTAGAGTATGAATAAAATAAGACATTTTAAATCATTACTAGACATTAATAAAAAAGAGTTCTTGAAAATTATTGAGAGAGCTATTGCTATCAAAACTGAGATGACCAAAGGCATAAAGCATAATAAACTCTCTGGCAAGACAATGGCAATGATTTTTAAAAAGAATTCTACCAGAACAAGAGTAGCTTTCGAGACAGCTATGGTAAATATGGGCGGACATGCTATTTTTTTGTCATCAGACTCAACCCAACTTAGCCGTGGCGAAAACCTCAGTGATACATCTAAAGTTCTTTCAGGAATGGTAGACATAATTATGGTTAGAACACATAATCATGACGAAATTAATCAGTTAGCAAAGAGTTCGAGTGTGCCAGTCATTAATGGTTTAACAGAAAAATTTCACCCATGCCAGTTACTTGCTGATATGCAAACCTATTATGAGGAGAAAGGTTCAATAGAAGGAAAGCAAATTGCATGGATTGGAGATGGTTGTAATATGTGTAATTCTTATATCAATGCAGCGAAAATATTAAATTTTAATCTGAAAATCGCCACACCATCCGGATTCGAGCCAGATAAAGCAACTTTGAACTTAGCTAAAGACAATGTAGAGTTATGTGATTTGCCTGGTAAGGCAGTAGAAAATTGTGATCTTGTTACAACAGATGTTTGGACTAGTATGGGCGATGAAGGTGAATCAGAGAGAAGGAAATCATTATTTAAAGGCTACCAAATTAATCAAAATTTATTAGAAAAAGCCAAATCTGATGCTATATTTTTACATTGTCTGCCTGCACATAGAGAAGAAGAGGTAACATCAGAGGTTATTGATGGCCCTAGCAGTCGAGTCTGGCAACAAGCTCACAATAGGTTGTATACTAGTATGGCTTTAATAGAGTTTTTATTATTAACTGATTAATGATTACTAATTTTCTCAAGTAATTTTTCTTTCGCAGTTTTAGAATCACAATTAATTATTTTTCGAGTCAGACTTTTAAGATTTTTAATATTTGAATTAATAATTATATTTTTTATTTCTGGTATAGCGCTAGGATGCATACTAAAGGATTTTAGACCTAGTCCTAAAAGCAGTTTAGTATAATTAGCATCACCAGCCATCTCTCCGCATAATGCAACCGGGATACGACCCTTAATTCCCGCATCTATAACCATTTTTATTAGAGTTAATACGGCAGAGTTTGTAGGATCATAAAGATAGTTTACTTCATCATCAACTCTATCGATTGCAAGAGTATATTGAACCAAATCGTTAGTGCCGATTGAAAAGAAATCCACATATTTTGCAAATCTATTAGCGAGAACTGCAGAAGACGGTACCTCAATCATTATACCTATTTCTACATTTTTGTTATACGCCTTCCTTTCTCTGTTTAATTCGTTTTTTGCTATGTCAATAAGTTTCATGGCTTCTTTTATTTCGGATATTGTGGTAATCATTGGAAGCATGATTTTTACTTCATGGTTAGCGCCAGCTCTTAGAATAGCTTTAATTTGATTTATAAAAATCGATTTATCACTTAAGCTATATCTTATTCCTCTAAGTCCTAATGCGGGATTTCTAGCTACAGAACCTGTCTTAATATTTTCTGGTATTTCTTTATCAGCACCAATATCTAATGTTCTAAATATAACTGGACTAGATTTCATTTTCTTGACTATGGTTTTATAAGCTTTTACTTGCTCATTTTCTGATGGGAAATCAGACCTATCAGTATATAAGTATTCCGTTCTAAACAAACCTATGCCATCAATATTATTTTGATTAATGATTTTAAGTTCTTGAGGTAATTCTAGATTGGCCATTATTTCAACTCTTTGGTTATCTAATGTAATATTATCTTTTTTGAGAACACTATTTAGTGATTTTTTTTTCTGAATATAAATTTTTTGAAGATTACTATAATGATCGATAATTTTTTTATCAGGATTAATGATAATAATTCCCTCATTGCCATCGAGAATAAGATAGTCATTATGCTTAATGATTTGTAGTGCATTTTTTACCCCAACTATGGAAGGTAACTCTAGACTTTTAGTCAGAATTGAACTATGAGATGATTGACCACCAGATTCAGAAATTAGCCCGAGTCCATTTGATTCGTAGGTCATGAGTACATCTGCTGGTGTAAAATCATCAGAGACGATAATTAGATTTTTATGATCCTTTGAGATTTGTTCAGCTTTATTTTTTTTTGTTGAAAGGTTATCAAGTATCATATTAACAACATGATGGACATCATCTATTCTTTGTTTGATATATGAATCATCAAGGTCATCAAATGATTCTTTTATATCTAAATATTCACTATAAATAGCCCATTCTGCAGTATTAAGATTCATGGTTATTCTTTTATTAATAGAATCTTTAAATGCTGAATCGTTAATTAGCATGATATGAGTATCTAGAAATAATCCAACATTTTTCTTTATGGAAGGGCTTATATTCTTCTTAATTTCTCTCAACTCTCTTGTTGTTTTCCTAAACGCATTACTGATTTTAGATAATTCTTTTTTAATATTTTTTTTTATTATTGACTTCTCATCAATAATTTTATTGCCACGATCAATCATATGGCATTTTGCTATTGCTATACCTTTGGAGACAGCAAGCCCTTTTACAATTATTGGCGTATCATTCTTCATTGAATTTATCTCTTATTAGTGATTCAAGACTGTTAATTGCTTTTAACTCATCTTTGCCTTTTGCAGTAATTGTAACCTCTGTCCCTTTAGGTGCAGCAAGCATTAAAATTTTCATTATGCTTTTAGCGTCTGCTTCTTTATCTTGGTTAAAAATAATAATATTAGATTGAAACTTATTTGTTAAGGTAACAATCTTAGCTGCAGCTCTAGCATGTAACCCGAGCTTATTAGTTATCTTTATTTTTTTTTCTATCATTTTTTATCTGCATCACACCATCTTTACCACCCTCAATAGCTTTATTAGTTAAATCTCTAAGAGAGGATTTTGGATAATTAAAAATATTTAGCAACATTGAGAGATTTATTCCTGAAACAACATTTACATTCTTTAAATAACATAGTTCTTTTGCCACATTACTTGGTGTTGAACCAAACATATCAGTTAATATTAAAACTCCACTACCATTATCAAGTAATTTAACATACTCCTTTGCTAAATTAATTAAGTCAGAGGGCTGGTCATAATGATCAATTGATAATAACTCTGTTTGTATAGGCACAGAACCATAAGTTGTTTTTGCTGCCAAAAGGAGTTGACTGCCAATGTCATTATGAGTTAATAGCAAAATTCCTATAGTCATTTTATATCTCTATGTTCCATAAGAATATTATACTTATCATTTAGTTCTCTGCATACTTTTTCTGTAATGTATACAGAACGGTGCTTACCACCTGTGCAGCCAATTGATATCGTTAGATATTTTCTGTCACTGTTAAGAAATTTAGGTATCCATTTTTTTAGAAATGTTATAATACTTTTTCGCATAGCTTCCGCTGTTTCATCTCTCTCAATATAAGAGATGACACTCTTATCTTTACCTGTTAAATTCCTGAGTTTTTTTTCCCAAAATGGATTTTTAAGACATCTTACATCAAAAACAAAATCACTATCAGAAGGGATATTATTTTTATATCCAAATGACTGGACTTTTATAAGTATGCTAGATTTCTCGGTGGTTTTAGATATTTTAGATAAAATTTGTCTCTTTAACTCTATTGGTTGCAATGAATCAGTATCTATTATCAAATTAGAATGTTCTTTTAGCGGAATCATAATATCAGATTCTTTTTTTATAGCTGACTGTAAATCTATAGTATTAGTGGTTAATGGATGTAGTCTTCTTGTTGCGTTAAACCTAGAAAGCAAAACCTTATCGGTAGATTGTAGATAAATGGTAATATTATCTATGTTAGTGGAATTAATCCTGTTATAGAGTTTGTTGATAGATTGTTTATAATTTTTATCTAATTTAATTGATCTAATATCAATACTAATAGCTAATTTTTTATACATTTTCATCTTAGACGATGTAATTTCATTTAGAATATCAATAATTAGGTTAGGGGATAGATTATCAATGCAGAAATATCCTAAATCTTCTAAAGCCGCCAATGCTATACTTTTACCAGACCCTGATAGACCTGTAATTATAATTATTTTTGAGATGGTGGTATTTTTTTCTTTTACCATTATTGATAATTATGGATTAAAGATTCTATTTCAGATTCATTTTTTGCTTGGCGCATTTTTTCTCTGAATATTTTGTTATCTAGCATTGAAGCTATTTCAGATAACAACTCAATGTGTAAATCGTTTTTTTCATTTGGCACCAATAATGAAAATAATAAATCAACTTTTTCGCCATCATTGGAGTCAAAATCTATAGGTTTTTTAAGCTTAAAGATTAATACATATGCTTTGGTTATTCCATCAATTCTGGCATGAGGTATAGCAATACCTTTTCCAAAGGCTGTGGTACCTAGTTTTTCCCTTTCATAAAGTTTTTCAAATATTTCATCTTCATTGGAAGTCGTTATTTTCGATAGTTTTTGACTTATTAGTTCAAGAACATTTTTCTTACTACTCGTTTCAACATCAACCATAATAGAGTCTTCTAATAGGTACTTCTTTATATCCATTATTTCACCTTATTTTTCTATTTTTTGAAGGAGGGATGGCAAGCTTATCTCTATATTTCGCAACTGTCCTTCTTGCTACCTTTATCCCATTACTACTCAGATTTTCTGCTATTTGTGAGTCACTAAGAGGTGCATGTTTGTCCTCTTTAGAGATAATATTTTCTAGCATTGATTTTATTGCCCTAGATGAAATAGTTTTTCCAAAATCAGTGTTTAATTCTGATGAGAAAAAGTATTTCATTTCGAAAGTTCCTCTTGGTGTTTGCACATACTTATTATTAGTACATCTAGAAATAGTAGATTCATGCATGTTTATAAAGTTAGCTATATCCTTTAAAGCTAAAGGTTGCATAGCAATTTCACCTTGTGTTAAGAAAGCAATCTGTTCTCTAAAAATAATTTTAGCAACTTTTAATATTGTTATATTTCTATTTTGTAATGCTTTTAAAAAAAACTTTGCATCTTGAAGATGAGTTTTGATATATTCTTGATCTTTCACATTTGAAATATCATTAATTAGATTCTTATAGGCTGTATTAATTCTAATCTTAGGATTAATTAAAGGATTTAGTTCTGTGACCCATGCCCCATCTTTTTTTGTAACTATAACATCTGGCAAGATATGTTCTTGATGCAAAGATTCAGATATAACATTACCTGGCTTAGGATTAAGTGACCTTATTAGTTGACATGCAATTAGATTATCTTTTTCATCTTTTTCAAATTCTGCTAGGAAATTATCAAAACCAAGAGTAGATGGTTTAATATTGTTTTCTAGTTTTTCTATGATTTTTTCAGCTAGATGATAAAACTCATGATCCTTATGATAATGATTAAGTTGTATAAGTAAAGAATTCTTTAAAGATGTTGTACCAACCCCAATAGGATCTAAATGCTGAATTTTATGAAGTACAGCAAATATTTCTTGGAACGAGACCTCCATATTTTTTTTAAGTAATAAAAAGATATCTTCAATATCTTCAGTAAGAAAGCCATCTGTATTAACATAATCAATGATGTTATATGCTATAAATTGATCATTTTTATTCATAGAGGATAATTCGATTTGCCACATTAAATATTCTCTGAGTGATTTATGGCCACTAGATAATTGCTCAATAGCATCATCTGTTGAATGAGTTTCTTTTTTAAGAAGATTATTATTTGATATTACAGGAAGTTCTGAGCTAACTTCTATGAGTTCTGATGAATTTTCATTCTCTAGGAAAGGATTCTCTAGAATTTTCTCATCAATTTCTTTCTGAAGATCTATTGAGTTTAATTGCAATAATTTAATTGCTAATTGTATTTGTTGTGTCATAGCAAGTTTGTTATTTAAAGATATGCTTTGTTTGGTTTTCATATTCATAATTTGAAACTATCACCTAAATAAACATTTTGGACTACTTTATTTTTTATAATTTTTGATGGTTCACCATGGGCAATTACTTTACCCTCACTTAAAATATATGCTTCGTTACATACTTTTAAGGTTTCCCTTACATTATGATCTGTGATTAAGACTCCAATATCTGAATCAACGAGTGTTTTAATAATTTTTTGTATTTCTATAACTGATATTGGATCAATACCTGCAAACGGTTCGTCTAATAATAAAAATCTGGGATTAGTTGCTAATGACCTTGCAATTTCAACTCTTCTTCTCTCACCTCCAGATAAACTTGCTCCTGAGTTATCTAAAATATTACTTATCTGTAATGTATCTACAAGACCATCAAATTTTTTTTTAAGTTCATTTGTATTTATGGACTTTCTAGTTTCTAGTATAGCCATAATATTTTCCTTAACTGTTAAATTACGAAATATCGATGCTTCCTGAGGTAAATAGCTTATACCAAGGTCAGATCTTTTGTGCATAGGTAAATTTGTGATTTCTTCATCATTTAATAAAATCATTCCTGTATTGCAGCGTATTAGGCCTACTAACATATAAAAAGTAGTAGTTTTGCCGGCACCATTTGGCCCAAGTAAACCAATTACTTGTTTTGTATCTACCTTTATAGTCACATTATCTACAACTAATTTATCTTCATATTTCTTGGAAATATCTGCACATTTAAGATTTGACATATTAATTAATTTTTCTAGTTTTTAAAATAGTTTTTACCCTTTCTTGAATCTGCATTTTATCATTTTGAGTTTCTTTTTTAAGCAAAACCCATGTTTTTTTGTTTAGATCATACTGCATTCTATCTCCTTCTAGTTGCTCAGACCTATTATCTGTATATGATATTCGTTTAGCATTTGACAATATATTTATGTATCCTTTCTTTAAATCTGCCACAACACCATCTCCTACTGTTTTTGAGTTTGGAGTAGTAATCGTAGCATATTCAGATGTTTCGATAATTTCATCTATCGGATAAATAATAGCCTTTGTAGTTGTAATGTTCACCTCATTGGTATTCATGCTATATTTATTGAAAATGACATTATCCGTTAAATAAATAGATTTAAATAATGAATCTGGATCCAAAGCATGTTTAGCAGATATAATCCAAGATGATGACTCGTCTGATTTAATTTTCATTTTAGGATTTGTAACTTCAGATCTAAGGCTATTAGGAAACCTCTCAAGTCTATCACCTTCTAATATCCAAAGCACTTCTCCCTTGGCATTCGTTTCAGTCATTTCAAAATTATTGAGAAAATGATTTGTAATTAATGAATCTTTAGAATTGGAATTATAATCTAATGCTTTCGTGAGGATATGGCTAATCCAAACAAAGCTCACAAGAAGAAAAATTAATAGAAAAGATTTCTTATGTAAATAATTTTCAAGTTTCATTTTTTGCCATTATAATTAAATCACATACATCCCTTACAGCACCATATCCTCCTTTCCTGGGTGTAACCCAGTCACAGGTCTCATGAAGCCCCTTATAATTTGCATTTGGCACAGTGACCCCTAGACCTACTTTTTTTAGAAGTTCTATGTCTACAATGTCATCGCCAACAAAGCAAACATCTGTTTCATTGAAATGTTGCGCAAATGTTTTATGATATGCATCTAATTTATCTCTAGAATTTTGAATAATATAGTCAAAACCTAATTCATTCCCTCTGTGTTCAACTGCTTTTGAATATCTTCCACTTAATATAGCAAGTTTCAGACCCAAAGATTTCAAAATAACCAGACCATGTCCATCCTGTGCATAAAACCTTTTATTTTCTTTATTATCGCTTGAAAGATATATTCCTCCGTCAGTCATCACTCCATCAACATCTAAAACCAACAATTTAATTTTTTTTGCTCTGTAGACAACATCAGAATTAATATTATTCATTATTTTTATATATTCACTTGAATCCATTATTGAATTCCAGATTTTAATAATTGATTTAATGTCAATAAGCCAATAACTTTTCGTTTATCATCTTCAACCACCAATGAGGATATTTCTGCTGTTTCCATCAGAGTTAGACCTTCAGCTGCAAGTATGTTTTGGTTAATAGTTATAGGTTTTTTTGTCATTACAGAAAATAATTTAATCTCGGAAATATCAGAACTTTTCTTTAATGTTCGCCTTAAATCGCCATCTGTATACAAACCAAGTAGTTTTTTATTTTTATTTAACACTATTACTAAACCTTTGTTATATTTTGTGATTACATCTATTGCTTTAATAAGCTTCATATCTTCATAAACTATAGGTAATTTACTTTTATACATTATATCAGCACATCGTTTTAGTAACCTTTTACCTAACTCGCCTTGTGGATGAGACTTTGCAAAATCTTTAGATGTAAAACCTCTGCATTTAAGTAATGTAAGTGCCATTGCATCAGCAATTCCTATTGCACTAATCACACTTGATGTAGGAGTCAAGTCTAAAGGACATGCTTCTTTGGTTACACTTGAATCAAGCATATAGTCAACAGACTTAGCGAGAGTAGACTTCCTATCACCAACTATTGCAATTAATTTAACTTTTAATATCTTGAATAAAGGTAATAGTAATAATAATTCTTTAGTCTCACCTGAATTAGAGAAGAAAACTATAATATCTGATTTATTTACAAGCCCCATATCGCCATGAAGTGCTTCTGCTCCATGAAGGAAAATGGACGGGGTGCCAGTACTTGAGAGAGTTGCAGCAGCTTTCGAAGCAACATGTCCAGATTTACCAAGACCAACAGTAATTACTTTACCGGAACATGATAATATTTCATTACATGCACCATCAAAATTTTTATTGAGCTTTCTAGCAACATTATTTAATTCTGATGCTTCTGATCTAATTATTGTTCTAGCAAACGCTATTTTATCTATTTTTTTCATTCAATCATCCATATAAATTTACTTGATACAGAACAAAAGAGGCAAGTAATAGTAAGCATAAAGATTTATTAGTGTAATTATTTCTGCTCTTGATTATAATATAAAACGCGAGAGTTGTAATTAATATCATAACCATATCTCTCATAAAATCAGCATATAACAGTGGACTAAAAGTATTCGGCTCAATTAGTCCTGCAATACCAATCACTATGGCTATATTAAATATATTTGAACCTAATACATTACCTATAATGAAATCTATATTTTTCTTTCTCGCAGACTCAATTGCAGATGCAAGTTCAGGCAAGCTTGATCCTATTGCCGTTAAAGATAAGCCTATTACATAGTCTGAGATACCAATATTTTTAGCAAAAATAATGCTACTATCAAGAAATAAATTGGTTCCAAATAAAAGTAACGTTAAACTAAAAATTAATTTGAATATAGTTTTAATTATTGATGATTCTGATTTATAGTTTTCTACAATCAAATCATCTTCATTAGAGTAAAAATAATTTCTAAAAGTATATATAGATAGTCCAAATATAATTAATAGTAGGAGAGATTCATATCTGTATAATATTCCATCATATAAAATTGGAATTAGAATAAATGTTAGAATCACCATTAGTTTGAGAAAATTTTTTGTTTCGCTGGTTAATGTAGTTTTTGATTTAGTATAGAAATTAACTAGTAAAAAGCTAAAGGCTGAGACAAGAGCTATATTAGCAATATTAGAACCAAGACCATTTCCAATAGCAATATTAGTTTTAGAATTTAGACTTGCAAGTATAGAAATAAAAATCTCTGGCGAAGAAGTCGCCAACCCAATAAAAATAAAACTAGATACAAAGTATGAAATATTGAGTTTTTTTGCAATATCTTGTGTAGACGAAACAAGTTGGTTAGCACCGAAGGATATCAGTATTATGCTCAAGAAAAAATAGAGATAAACTAGACTAGTCATATAATAGACTATAGATAGGTTTAATAATCAACTCCCTGAACATCTATTTCAATGTCACCAGTCTCTCTGCCATCGTTGACCATCATCTCCCTTTTTTGTAAGTAAGACTCTCTTATGAATATATATTTATCTTTTGCAGCTGTATCTAAAATTTTTGTAGCTCTTAGTAATTTAGCTCTAATATCTATTGCATTGAGAGCGTTAAGTGTAAGCGCCTCTTCATCATCCAGTTGATTGATTGGGGACATCTGCATATCCGCATATAACCCAGGACCGTCGCGAAAACTACTCGCACCAAAAAATGGAAGAACTAGATAAGGGCCTTGGGGAATGCCCCAGTATCCTAGTGTTTGCCCAAAATCCTCATTATTCTTTTTAAAACCCAAAGGAGTAGCGACATCAAATATTCCTACTATACCAAGTGTCGTATTAAGAGAAAATCGGACGAAATCATATCCTGCTTGCTTAAACTTAAATTGAAAAACATCGTTGGCTATTGTGTTAACCTCTCCTAGATTGCTAAAAAAATTTGAGATTCCCTTTTCCACAGGGTCAGGGGTTACTTTTTTATAGCCCTTTGCCACAGGTTTAAAAACATTTTCATCTACGACCTCATTGAACTGAAATATTGCCCTATTCATAGGCTCAAAAGGATCATCTTTTGAATTAGCAGTAGTACTGCAACCTGAGATAATTAAAAATGAGGCAATTATCAGTGATTTGAGTTGATTCCTAGAAACAAAAGGGTGTCTTTGGTATCGCATAATTAATATTTGTTATCATAAAAAGTCTAATATACTATATATAGTATACATATAACAATGAAGATATTTAAATATATAATTACTTTTTTTATGCTATTTTCGACTAGCGCTTTTGCTGTAGAAGCCCCAGATGACTTCTTAAAGAATAGTGTGAAAGAAATATCAGTTTTCATCAATGAAAATAAAGAGACTTTGGAAAATGATGAAATATTTCTCAAAAATAAAATTGATGAGTTAGTGATTCCTAAATTTGATATCCTTCTTATGTCAAAAATAGTCCTTGGTAAATCAAACTGGCAATCTATGAACACCTCACAACAGGATAGATTCGTATTGGCTTTTAGAGGTTTAATGATAAAGACATATATGAAATCATTAACAGCTTTTGATGGTGAGAAAATAAAATTTTTGCCATATATTGAGGGCAAGAGATCGGATCTCGCTAAAGTAAAATCTGTTTATCTTTTAAATGAGGGAGAGATTGGAGTCAACTATAGACTTAAATTGAATTCAGAAGGTTTATGGAAGGTTTTTGATGTATCTTTTGACGGTATAAGCTTGTTAAAAAATTATAGGTCTGATTTTCGTAATCATATAACCAATCACGGAATAAATCATCTCATTAGTGAGCTAGAATCAAAATAATAATCTTAGAATAATATTAAAAAGGTTTGATTATTATTATTAGTCTAGGTAATAAAGTTAGCACTGCAAGTAATGCAATTAACATTGCTAGCCCAGTTAATAAACCAAAAATTATAGTTGGTATGAAGTTAGATAAAATTAGAATTGAGAATCCAAATATAATAGTTACATTAGTAAAAAATATTGCTCTACCTATGCTCCCATGAGAATTATAAGTAGTAGCTTCATAATTATTAGATTTACTATATTCCTCTCGAAATCTATAAATGTAATGTATACTATTATCCACTGCAATACCAATTGCAATAGCAGCAATTGTAATGGTCATCATATCCAGAGGTAGATTGATTAATCCCATTAGCCCAAGAACAAATGTTGCGGCAATTAAATTTGGTATAATACCAATTATGGATAGTGTAATAGACTTAAATAGTATAAAGAACATTATAGCAATCCCAAACATCACAAAACCAAGAGATAGAATTTGTGAGTCAAATAGACTTTGAAGCATATTATTGTATAAAATTAGTATTCCTGTTAAATAGAATGAGTCCTTTTCAAAATCAAGTTTGTTTTCAATATCATTATTAATTTTATTAATTAGTTCATTTCTTCGAAGATCCTCAAGTGAATCTAAAACTCTAACACTGATTCTTGCCTGATTATTTTCTATAGAAATAAATGGGTCTACAGCTATACTCTTTACATCATTTGGCACTTTTTTATACAAAAGAGCCATCTCCAGGCTATCTAACTCTTTACCATCATTGAGTTGTTCTGCAACCCTAAGTGTAGAAGCCAGTGACAGAACTTTGCCAATTTCTGGAAGTGAGTCTAAATAATCATGAACCCTTTTGATTTTATTAATTTTATCTCTTGTGAACCATTGAGAGCTTAAATCTGACTCTTGATCATCATCAAGTAGATTACCCCCAAACTCATCTGTGTCATCTTCAATTATTGTTATAGGTTCCTCAAATTTTAAGATTATATCTAATGGTGTTGTGCCGCCTAATTTGTCATCAATTTGTTTCATACCTTGGTAGATTTCAGTATCTGATTTGAAATAATTAATAAAGCTATTTTCTACCCTTAATTGAAAAATTCCAAATATAGTCAAAATCAATACTATACCTGTTAATGATAAGACAGTATTACCCTTGTTAATGGTAATCTTAGCTAAATATTCAGTTAACATAAATTTAGGTTCATTTTTCATATTTATAGATTCTTTATCCATTAAAGATAATATGGTTGGTAGCAATAAAAAAGAGGTTAAGAATGTAACTATCAGACCAATAGTCATCATATATCCAAAATCTATTACTGGTTTTATATCACTAAAAACCAATGATGCAAATGCTACTATAGTTGTTAAGGCTGTATACAGGCATGGCCAAACCATTTGTGATACAGTCTCTTTAACAAGTTCATATTGTGTAGCAAAAGAACCACTAAGTTGTCGGTATCTGACGATTAGATGGATATTCATTGATAACGTTAGAATTAACATCAATGAGATAAAGTTGGATGAAATGACTGTTACTTGCCAGTCCAACATTCCAAGAAGACCAATCATTATCGAGACAGCATAAAGACAACTTAATATTGGTAAAATTACCCATTGCACTTTTCTAAAAATTATTATGAGTGTGGCAATGATAAATATAAATACTCCAACTCCAAAATTTATCAAATCATTTTTGACAAAGACAATCATATCATTTGCAATCATGGGTATTCCGCCAATCTTAATATCTAAGTTATATTTATTTTCAAAATCTTTTTGAATATTCCTAATCTTATTTAGTAGCAGATTTATTTTTTTGTCATTACTTGTTTTATGTATACTATATTTTTCATTAATAATTTTTAGATTATTAATTTCACTAGGTGTTATTTTTCCTTCAACTTTTTTATTAAGTAAAGTTCTTCTTTGGTTTTGAATTTCAATTAATTCTTCATTAGGTGCAATATTAATCTGTAATGCTGATGTTTTCCCATCTTCACTAATTATCATATCTCTATATATAGGGCTATTTAATATTTCATCCTCCGCCTTGTCTCTATCGGTATTTTTGGATAAAATTGTTGGCACATTATCAATCATTTCTACTAAAGGAATATTTGAGCTTGTAACTAATGGCACATCAATGATCGAAATAACAGACTCAATGTTACTAATTTTCAGTAATTCAGACTTCAATAGCCCAATTAGATATAGATTATCTTCATCAAATATTCTTCCTTTTTTAGGAGTAAATGTCATAACGATGAAATCTTTCGTGCTATAATTTTCAATAGTTTTTCGGTATTTTGTTAAATCTTCATCATTTTCCAGAATCAATGAATCTGCTGACGCATCAAGCTTAAAATTTGGTGAATATGAAAGCATCCCAGTTAATATTATAAGGAGCAGGAGAATCACATATTTTGAGTTTTTCAAAATGTGGTTCAAATAAATGTATGAAATATATTTAATCATGGCATTATTCTTTATAAGATTTTAGAATATCGAATCAAAATGACTTTTAAAAGATAAATATGGATAAATTAATCATAAATGGTGGAACAGTTCTCAAAGGAGAAGTTTCAATTTCAGGTGCTAAAAATGCAGTATTACCTATGTTATGTGCTTCTGTTATGGCTACAGACACTTGCGTGACATTGAATAATATCCCTCACCTGCATGATGTAACAACTACTGTGAGGCTCCTCAGGCAAATGGGTGTTAGTGTTACTTTGGATGATAATATGAATATAGAACTGGACCCATCTACAATAAAAAATTTTCATGCCCCATATGATTTGGTGAAAACCATGAGATCATCAATTTTGGTCTTAGGACCATTACTCGCTCGTTTTGGTTCTGCTGTTGTATCATTGCCAGGCGGATGTGCAATAGGCACAAGACCTGTTGAAATGCACTTAGATGCATTATCTAAAATGGGAGTGACATTTGACATACAGAATGGTTATATATCTGCCAATTGCAGCAGACTTATTGGTTGTGAGATTTCATTTCCTAAGACAACTGTTACAGGAACTGAGAATATACTAATGGCTTCCACGCTTGCAGAAGGTAAAACAGTTATAACTAATGCTGCACGTGAACCGGAAGTCGTTGATTTAGCAAATTTCTTAAATGAAATGGGAGCAGAAATAACTGGCCATGGTACAGATGTTATAGAGGTTAAAGGTGTGAAATCATTGAGAGGTGTATCATATTCTGCTTTACCCGATAGAATTGAAACAGGTACTTTCTTAGTAGCAGCCGCCATAACTGGAGGAGAGATTACAATAAAGAATACTATTTCAAATCATGTAGCAATCATAATAGAAAAACTTAGACAATCTGGGGCAATAATAGATTCAACCGATTCTTCTATAACACTAAACATGCAAGGCAAAAGACCAAAAGCAGTAAATATTGAAACCGGAGCTTATCCTTTATTTCCAACTGATATGCAAGCTCAGTTGACAGCATTAAATACAATTGCAAGTGGAACAAGCATAATAAAAGAAAATATCTTTGAAAATCGCTTTATGCATATACAAGAAATGTCTAGAATGGGGGCAGAAATTAAACTTGAGCAAAATTGTGCCATAATATCAGGTAAAGATGAACTTGTTGGTGCGTCAGTAATGGCTACTGATTTGAGAGCCTCTGCAAGTCTAATCTTAGCTGGTTTGGTTGCAAAAGGTACGACGGAAATTGAGAGAATATATCACATAGATAGAGGATATGATTGCATTGAAGAAAAACTTCAACAGCTTGGTGCTGATATTCACAGGATGCCAATGTAACATATATTATTATGAAAAAATTATCATTAGCAATTTCAAAAGGTAGAATTTTAGATGAGGCTTTAAAGCTTCTGAGCAAGTCTGGAATTCAATGTGATGAATCTCCTTATGACTCGAGAAAACTTATATTTAATACAAATCAAAAAAATTTAAATATAATAATCGTTAGAGCGAGTGATGTACCAATATATATAGAATCAGGTAAAGTTGATTTTGGGATAGTAGGCAAAGATACTTTGCTAGAATCAAACCTAGCTAATCATATAAGAGTAGCAAAGTTAAATATTGCATCTTGTAAATTAGTGGTTGCAGGTCTTAAAGGAACAAAACTAAAAAACAACATGAAAGTTGCGACAAAATATCCATCTATTACTAAAAATTTTTTTCAAAAACTTGGATATCCCTGTTCAGTATTAAAATTATATGGCTCTATAGAGCTTGCTGCGGTCCTAGGTCTAGCAGATGTTGTTGTTGATTTAGTAGATTCTGGCAGAACTTTAAAAGAAAATGGCTTAACCCAGTTAGAGCTAATTGAAGATATTAGTTCTATGCTCATAGTCAATAAAGCATCTTATAAAGTAAATAGAAATCAAATAGAGAAATTCTTAACTAAAATAAATATATAATAATATGACAATAAGTAAAAAAACAGATGATATAAAAATTTCTTCGATGAAAGAGCTTTTATCGCCAATAGATCTGATAAATGATCTCCCTATGACGAGTAAAGCGATTGATACAGTCGTGTCAACAAGAGAAGAGATCATTAATATACTTAATGGCGAAGATAATAGAATATTATTGATAGTAGGTCCATGTTCTATACATG
>NZZP01000047.1 GCA_002698665.1 Gammaproteobacteria bacterium
ATCATAAAAAATTATGTTGATCAATTAGTCGTTTTGAATAACAATCTTTGGAAATGCCGATGAATAATCTTTCTTTCTCATCGATAAAGTCGCTGCCATCTTGCGAGCCATATCTCTGTATGCTTTTGATACATCAGATTCAGGATCTAGTGATACTGTGGGGGTACCTTTATCCATTTCTTCTCTAATAGATCTCTGTAAAGGAAGTTCACCAAGTAACTTTACATCGTTTTCTGTTGCAAGCTGATGACCGCCACCTGCACCAAATATACTTTCTACATGTCCACATTTTGGACAAATAAAAGTACTCATATTTTCTATTACACCTAGAACAGGCACCTCAACTTTCTCAAACATTTTAAGTCCTTTCCTTGCATCTATAAGCGATATATCTTGTGGCGTTGTTACTATGACTGCCCCGCTAAGTGGTATCTTTTGACATAGTGTCAATTGGACATCTCCGGTGCCCGGTGGTAAATCAATTATGAGGAAATCTATATCCTCCCAATTAGTATCCGTAAGTAATTGTTCTAAAGCCTGAGTAACCATTGGTCCTCTCCAAATCATAGGCGTGTCCTCTTCTACCAAAAGACCTATAGACATTGCTTGTAAACCATGTCCGACTTTAGGTTCTAGAGTTTTACCGTCTTCAGAGTCTGGCTTCCCGCTAACGCCTAACATCCTAGGTATGCTTGGGCCATAAATATCTGCATCCAATATTGCAGCTGTTGCCCCTTCTTCTTTCAAAGCTAATGCTAAATTCACTGCAGTTGTAGATTTACCTACACCGCCTTTACCAGATGCAACGGCAATAATATTTTTAATACCTTTAATTCTATCAATACTCTTTTGAACCGTATGCGGTATAATTTCATAGCTTAAATCCAAATGAAGTTTGGTGTCTGGATACGCATCCAATATTTTTTTTTCAAGATTTTCATGAAAAGCCTTCATGATTCCTTCAGCGGGCCATCCGAGTACTATCTTAATTGATACTTTATCGCCATCAATGAGTATATCTTTCACGGTATTAGCACTCACGAGATCCGTACCCATATAAGAACATTGATAATCCTTTAAAACTGCCTCTATGTTTTCTTTTTGCATTAAACTTTTCTCTCCTTTTATAGTGTAAACTATATATATCAACTAGATTGATATATTATAGCGTTTAAATAATAATTTAATACAATAAAATTAATAAGTCTTATTTATGAGAAAAATCATTGCAACTAGCGCCCTACCTTATGCAAACGGATCTATTCATCTCGGTCATTTAGTGGAGTATTTACAAACAGATATTTGGGTTAGAAGTCAAAAAATGGCTGGAAATGAATGCTTGTATATCTGTGCAGATGATGCTCACGGCACACCAATTATGCTCAAAGCTCAAGAACTTAAAATCAGTCCAGAGGAGTTAATCAATAAAGTCTATAAAGAGCATAGAAAAGATTTTAAAGACTTTTACATAGAATTTGACAACTATCACTCTACTCATTCGGATGAAAACAGAGAATATTCTTCTAAAATTTATGCCGAATTAGAAAAAAAAGGAGATATCGTCTCAAAAAAAATTAATCAATTTTACGATGAAGAAGCTGATATGTTTTTACCAGATCGATACATTAAAGGTGAGTGTCCTAAATGTGGCGCAAAAGATCAATATGGAGATTCTTGTGAAGAATGTGGAGCAACTTATGCATCTACAGATATCATTAACCCTGTTTCTATTATTTCTAATACAAAACCTGTTACTAAGGAGACGGAACATTATTTTTTCCAGTTGAATAAATATCAAGATTTTTTAAAAAAATGGATTTCTTCTGAAACAATTCAGCCAGAAATAAAAAACAAGCTCAAAGAATGGCTTGATGATGGTCTAGCAGATTGGGATATCACTAGAGATAAACCATACTTTGGTTTTAATATACCAGGGCATGATGATAAATTCTTCTATGTTTGGCTTGATGCGCCTGTAGGATATATTGCTTCGTTTAAAAATTATTGCTCAGGAAATAATAAAGATTTTGATGAATACTGGCAAGAGGACTCAAAATGTGAACTGTATCACTTTATCGGAAAAGATATAGCTTATTTCCATGTTTTATTCTGGCCAGCGATGCTTCAAGGGTCTGGTTTTAGAAAACCAACTGCAGTTTATTGTCATGGTTTCTTAACCGTGGATGGAGAAAAGATGTCTAAATCCCGAGGAACATTTTTTAATGCTAGAACATATCTAAATCATTTAGAGCCTGAGTATTTAAGATATTACTTTGCAAGTAGATTGACGAATAAAATTGAAGATATTGATTTAAATTTAGATGATTTTCAATCCAGGGTAAACTCGGACCTTGTTGGCAAAATAATAAACATAGGGAGTAGATGTGCCAGATTTATAAATAAAGACTTTGATAATAGTCTTGCAAATGAATTACAAAATGAAAGTCTTATTAAAAAATGTCTATCTAGAAAATCAGAGATTACTGATAATTACGAAAATCGAAATTTTTCTAGCAATATACGAATTATTGCATCAATGGCAGATGAGATTAATAAATACCTTGATGAAGAAAAACCATGGGTAAAGATTAAAAATGATGACGAGAGGCTTTTAGTACAAAAAATCTGCACGGATGGTTTAAATCTATTTAAGATATTAATAACTTACTTGAAACCTGTCTTACCAGAAATTGCTGCTAAGGTTGAACAGATTTTAAAGTCAAAACCTTTAGATTGGGCTAATATAGAAGATATATTGTTATCTAGAGATATAAATGAATTTAAACCCCTAATCATGCGTATAGATTCTAAAGCTATTGAAGCTATGAAACAAGAAAGTATTGGAGAAGACTAATGACAAAAGAGATAATCACCATAGATGATTTTTTAAAAATAGATTTAAGAATAGGGAAAGTTATAAATTCTGAAGAAGTTGAAGATTCAAGAAAAATGCTCAAACTAGAAATTGATTTAGGTGAAGAAAAGAAGACTATCTATGCTGGTATAAAGAAGTCATATCAAGCGGACGAACTGATTGGCAAACTGGTATTGGTTATAGCTAATCTAAAACCCAGAGAAATGCAATTTGGAACCTCAGAAGGAATGATGTTGGCAACTCAAAATGACGGAGAGATAATTATAATTCAACCAGAAAAAGAAGTTATGCCAGGTTCGAAGGTTAGTTAATGAATGAAAAACAGAAAATAGTTAGTAATATCATCAATGCATTACCACAACTTCAATGTAGAAAATGCGAATATCAAGACTGCGAATCATATGCCCATGCAATTGTATATGATAATGAAAAAGTTAATAAGTGTGAGCCAGGTGGAAAAGAGACAAGCATACAAATCTCATCGATAAAATCATCTAATAAAAATATTAAAGCTAATCGCATTAATAATTATCAGATCGCAAATATCAAAATTGATGAATGTATCGGCTGTACCTTATGCATAAAAGCTTGTCCAATTGATGCAATCATAGGTGCTAAAAATCAATGTCATTTTATTATAGAAGATCAATGTAATGGTTGCGAATTATGCATTAATGAGTGTCCCGTAGACTGCATGGAATTGATAGATAATGTTAATAATGACTCATGGGTATGGCCAAGTCTTGAATCTGAAAAATCCAAGAAGCTTTATTACCAGAAATTAGAACGTATAAATAATATAAATGAGCAAAGACAAATACAAAAAGATAATAGGACTAAAGAACTTTTGATTAAAAAATATCTAGAAAATGCTTTTGATAGAGAAGACCTTAAGCATAATAAAATCAAAGAATATGAATAAAGATAAGATTGCATTAGTCTTTGAAACCCTAAAAAAGAGAGATCCGGAGCCTGTCACCGAACTTAATTATAAATCTACATTCCAGTTATTAATTGCAGTCATCTTATCAGCCCAAGCTACAGACAAGAGTGTAAACTCAGCTACATCAAAATTATTTAAAGTTGCCGGAACTCCAGAAAAATTATATAACCTTGGAGAAAAAAAACTTAAAACTTATATTAAAACTATTGGTTTATATAATGCAAAAGCGAAAAATGTAATAAAGACATGTAAAATTTTAATGGAAAAATACAACAGAAGAATACCGCAAGATAGGGATAGTTTACAAAAACTCCCGGGTGTAGGGAGAAAGACTGCAAATGTAGTCCTAAATAATGCATTTGGTCAACCGACTATTGGTGTAGATACTCATGTTTATAGAGTTTCAAATAGATTAGGCTTAGCTACCGGTAAAAATGTTAACCAAGTAGAAGAAAAACTAATAAAAAATGTACCTGAAAAATATAAATTACATGCTCATCACTGGTTGATTATCCTAGGAAGATATACATGTTTGGCCAGAAAACCAATGTGTTTTAAATGTCCTGTAGTAACATATTGTAGTTATAAACAAAAAGTTCTAGAACATGACTAAAGAGATTTTAATATTTTTAAGTATTATTTTTCTTGGTATAGCCGTATCAATAAATTTAAATATTACAAAGACTTTAATTATATACTTCTCGGCAGTATTTATATATCTCATACTTAAAAATAAGAATAGGCATATTGGTATACCTGCATTAGCTGCTACATTTTCTGTACTTGTATTTATATACATCTTTGGCGTAATAGGAAATTGTCACTTATGTAAAACAAATGATCATGGAATAATCTTTTTTTGTAACAGAATGATGGACCTAGCCCCATTAAATTATGAAAACCAATTGAATACTAACGTATGTATCCAGGAGCTTATCTGGATTTGGCCGAAACAAAACTAGTATTGTTTTTTGATAGTTTGCCAAATATCCATCATTTCATCGGCATCAGCAAATTTTTTACCTCTTTCATTCAATATATCCAATACCATCTCATATCTTTTCTTGAATTTCATATTTGCCTGTTCAAGAATTTCTTCTGGACTATAATCTAGATGCCTTATCAAGCATAAAATAGTAAATAATAAATCACCTAATTCTTCTTTTATATGCTCGCTAGAGTTTTTTTGTATTGCATCTTCGACTTCAATAGTCTCTTCATGAATCTTTGACAAGATACCAGATATTTCAAGCCAGTCTAAACCGATTTCTTTAGCTGCTAACTGTAGGTCTATAGATTGTTTAAAAACACTCTTCTCATTCATAATTTTATCCAATATATTATATGTTTAAGTATAGCTTTTTATAATAAATAACCAAATAATCATGTAATATTATCAAATGAATAAAGAAATAGTCGATAATATAACTAACTGGCTTAAAAAACTAAATTATAAGGACTTTACCATTGAGCAAGCCTCTTATGATGCTAGCTTCAGATCATACTTTAGAGTTACACATGGAAATAATTCAAAAATTGTTATGAATTCACCTCCTACAGAGGAACCGTTGACATCTTTTATTGCTATCACTAAAAAATTGTCTGATGCCAACATAAATGTACCTGAAATATATGAAATTGATTTAGAGAAAGGTTTTATGCTTATATCTGATTTTGGCAGTAAAACCTATTTAGATGTTTTGAATAAAGAAACAATGTATTGTTTATATACAGATGCCATGGATGTAATTGTGAACATGCAGAAAGGTGTTGATCAAACAGAGTTAAATGAATTTGATGCTAATGAACAACTCATCGAAATGTCATTATTTAGAGATTGGTTCCTGGATAAACATTTGAATATAAATATAACTGATACACAATATGCAGAATTAGATAATATATTTACGGCCTTATCTAATGAAATATTAAAAATTCCCACATCTTTTGTTCATAGAGATTTTCATTCTAGAAACTTGATGGTACTAGATAAAAATAACCCAGGTATATTGGATTATCAGGATGCACTTATTGGTCCAATAACATATGATATCGTCTCTTTATTGAAAGATTGTTATATTGAATGGGATGATGAAATTATTGATAGTATGTTAAAAACATTTTATGAGAGAGTTACACATCATAATTATAGTTATGATGAATTTAAATATTGGTTTAATATCACTGGATTACAAAGACATTTAAAAGCCATAGGTATTTTTGCTCGTCTAAAATATAGGGATAATAAGTCTTCCTACATAAAAGATATACCTAGAACGTTTGGTTACATAGATAAAGTGCTTAAGAAAAATGGTGAATTTTCTGGTATGAAAGACATATTTAATGAATTTAACATAAACGAAAAATTATGAAAATTAATCAGGCAATGATATTAGCGTCAGGTAGAGGAAATAGAATGATGCCATTGACAAAAGATTTACCGAAAGCAATGATCCGTATTGGTAATGTAACATTACTAGAAGATAAAATTATAAAACTTGCTGAATCAGGAATTAGCAGGCTTGTCATTAATACAGGGTATCTGGGAGATTACATAAAAGATCATGTAGGAGATGGTTCTAAGTTTGGAATAGAAATTATTATCAGTGATGAGGGAAAAATGCCCATAGGTACAGCAAGTGGCATAAGAAAAGCAGTTAATCATTTTAATGATAAGCCATTTATAGTCGTTAATGCTGATATTTGGACAAATTATCTTTTTATTAATCTCATGAACTATGAGTTAGAAACAAATCAAATGGCTCATTTAGTACTAACGCCAAGACCTGATTATCAAAAAGGAGACTTTAACCTCGGAGATGATGGACATATTGCTCCAGGCTCAACATATACTTTTACTGGTATTGGATTATATAGACCAGAGCTATTTATTAAATCCGATGAAAAAGAACTAGGGTCGATTCTAAAACAAAATCAAAGCATCAAAGCCGAAATTTATAATGGACTATGGCATGACATAGGGACACCTGAAAGACTAAATATGATTAGAAAAACTATTGGTCTTTAATAATGCGTTTATAGATAATTATAAAATTATTAAGGAAGAGCCCCATGCTATGAAAGCCAATCCAGTAACCCTTCTGAATAATAGTGGATGTTTATACGAAAGTTTTTCAACTAATACAAATAATGTTAGAATCATCACCCACAATATATTCATGACCCCTAGAGCAAATAAAGTCAGCATCAATACCCAGCAACAACCTATACAGTAAAATCCATGTTTATAACCAATTAAAAATGTTCCTAAATCTCCATCTCTCCAATTATTCATTAAAAAACTCAATGGAGATTGACAAACAGTAAGGCATGCATCTTTAAATGGCGTGAATTGATATAATCCTGCTAATATTAAAAATATTGAGCCTATTGCTGCATGCATAGGTTCCATCATTGGGTTAAGTAAGCCGCTTTTATGCATTGCATATTGAGGAAATGTGATAACCAAACTAAATAATACCCAGCTAAATAAATAGCCCGATAATAAAATCAGAGTCGAGGAAGTAGGTTTATTACTAGCAGCATTTTTTGCATTTAAAGTTGTGAATAACATTAACATAGGTAAAATTGAAGGTGTCATCATTGCTATCATCATGACAGCCCACATAAGAAATAATAAAAAGAAATCTTTAAATACCCAGTCTCCATACATGGGTGGCATCCACGTTAACATAGTTTTCAAAATAGAATGACTTTCTGGTTTATTCATGTCCATAGGTTTATCCATATCCATAGGTTTATCCATGTCCATAGGTTTGCTCATGTCCATAGGTTTATCCATAGACATGTTCATCATTGAGTTAGGGTTATCAACAAAAGGCAGAGTATTCATTTGCCAACCCATGCCTAGTATGTACAGCCATGACATAATCAAAACCGCAGCTACACCAAGATATACAGTCATGCGATCTTTCAATGGCGCTTGCTGAAAATTTATATTTGATGAATCTTTCATATAAAAAACGGCCCATGATTCTCACGGGCCGTTGTGTGTAGATTAATTAAACTTCTATAGCAGTTTGTTTGTTAGCACCATCCATATAAACAAATGGTGAACTTAAACCGTTCCCACCTTCCCATGAATGTGAAATGCCATGGTCGTTAAATGTAGCGGTAGTTGCTCTGCTAACAGTTACTGGAAATGGTGGTGCAACAGCCAATGGCATATCATGCAGCACGACAGGTCTCCCAGCCGCTCCACCTAGTTGCTCCATCTTATTTTCCAGAATACCATCAATAACTAAATGTCTATGAGGGCTTTCCTGAGTCATTTGAATTCTCGCAGATCTTGTAGGCAGGTATTCCCTTGGAGCACCTTCAGCACCTTTTCCAAGACTAGCTATGACACCTAGATGTCCTCCATGTATACCATGGTAAGCTTCCCTGAGCGCATTAAACTGCGACCTACTAGCTCTGTCATCTATATAAACAGCCATTTCAAATTGACCTTTGAGTAGATTGTCTGGAGCATGAAGCCACATTGCAACTTTAAGTCCACTAACATCTACTGTTCCTACATGTCCTTTTTCAATGTCCCATCCCAATATTGCTTTACAGAAGCCTGCAGTTGGATCTAGTAATAGTAAACATGGGCAGATAGTCTCACAAGTACAACTTTCAAAATATGTGCCACGTAAATACATTGTATGATCTGCAAGTGCTGCATCTGCATCTTTCGGTTTGAATAGAGAACCAATAACTGGCGTAGCAGCAGCAACTGTTGCTAAACCTTTCATGAAACCCCTGCGGGAACCAGAAATTTTATCTATTAGGCCCTTTTTTTCTTTAATTTCAGTCATCACATAATTACCCCGTAAAAATTTTTATCTCTAAAATCCGTGTTGCAGCATATATATACTCTATAGTCCTTTATATATTAGCAACTTATAATAAAGTTCTTAAAAACCAGTATGCTAGAATTTAGCCCAAATTTCTAGTTTTTTATATAAATGTTTGTCAAATCTCAACTATACAGGATATAATGATTATTCATTATATAAAAATAATGCCAAATTATGGGGGGCAAATGAACAATATCAAAATAATGTCTGTCTTAATGTTGACTGCTGTATTGACAGCTTGTGGCGGTGGAACTGGTACTGCTCCAAGTGAATACACAGCTAAAATTTATCCAATAGAAAATGACTATGATCGTTATGAAACTGTTGGGCCATTTTCATCAAGAGATGCATGTACAGCTAAAGCACAAGAAATGAATGCTGCAGCATATTCGTGCGATCCTAAGACAAATTAAAATTAGCAATATTTATATAAGCCGCTTTATGCGGCTTATATAGAAGTATTAATATGACGTAATAAATTCTTGTGCTTCCTTAAAAGCTAATAAAGAGTATTCACCAACCTTACCCTTACCAATAATGCTATTATCGACTTTTATTATAGGCACCACTGGGTTTGTCGAACTAGAACACCATATCTCATCAGAGTTCAAAAGATTATTAAGTGTAATATCAGTTTCCTTTACTGATATATTTTTAGTATCAAGAATTTCTATAAGGAAATTTCTCGTAACACCAGGTAGTAAGTCTTTATTAAGTTTAGGTGTATAAACTGTTTTATCTTTAACAATAAATACATTGCTTGCCGAACCTTCAGTGAGAAGATCATTTTTTATTAATAATGACTCGTAACAATTATTCTCAGATGCATGCTTTTTTAAAAGAACATTACCTAATAAAGATATACTTTTTATGTTAGACTTCTGCCAACGAAAATCATTTTGAACAGTTGCTTTAAATCCAGCAGTTATTTGTATTTCGTTGAAGCAAGGATATTTCTCACTCATAATCATAATGGTTGGTTTTATATCATTCGGGTATACATGGTTACGATAAGATTGTTCGCCTCTGGTTATATGAAGGTATATGTGATAGTTAGTTTCATTACTTCTATTAATAAATTTTAGAATATCTTCTTTGATATTATCTATTTCTTGCATGCCTATCATATTGAGACTATTTTTAAGCCTAGCCAGATGCTTGTTGATTAAAAAGGGCTTTTTATTATATACAGGTATGAGTTCATAAACACCATCACCAAAAAGAAAACCTCTATCCATAATAGAAATACTAGCTTCTGATTTAGCGATAAAATTACCATTTAAAAAGATGTCATCCATGATTAAAATTTTTTTATAATTGAATCTATTGTTCTTCTATATAAATTACCTTCAGATACTGTCTCAGCAGAATATAATTTTATTGTTGTCAAGGTATTATCATTTAACTTTATAGCGACATACCCTACTGCCTCATCATCACTAATAGGAGCTGATAAGTTTTGGTCTATTACAAATGTCTTTTTGATATTTTTAATTTGTCTTCTAGGTATTGCGATATAAGAATCCTCTTTAACAACTAATCCAACTTCTTGTTTATCGCCATTAAATACACGGGCGGTAGTTATAATATCGGTTGCCTTAAAGATTTTATGTGTTTCATAGAACCTAAACCCATATTCAAGCAAAGACTTTGATGCATTTGTTCTAGCTTCTGGTGATTTAGCCCCCATTACTACTGATATCAAGCGTCTCTTTCCTCTTTGCGCAGATGTTACAAGACAATAACCTGCTTTTTTAGTAAATCCTGTCTTTATACCATCTACGGTATCATCAATATAAAGAAGTTTATTTCTCGAATACTGCTTAATTTCATTGTAGACGTACTCTTTTTTTGAATATAGTTTATATTTTTTTGGGAAATCTTTTATCAATGATCTTGACAGTAATGCAATATCTTTTGCTGATGTATATAAATCATCATCCGGGAGACCTGTTGAATTAGCGTAATTTGTATCATTCATTCCAAGATTTTGAGCAATTTGATTCATATAAATTGCAAACGTTTCTTCATCTCCTGATATATGCTCAGCAATAGCTACACTAGCATCATTGCCAGAGGATGTAATAATTCCATGTAATAAATCTGACACTTTAACTTTTTTCCCTACTTCAATAAACATTTTAGAACCACCTGTCTGCCAAGCCTTCTTACTGACTAAAACATCTTCATTAATGCTTAGCGTTTTGTTTTCAATCTCTGTGAAAGCAATATAAGAAGTCATAATTTTTGTAATACTAGCAGGCGGCAGTATCAAGCTAGGTTCTTTTGAGGCAATTATCATACCGCTGTCATAGTCCATCAAAACATAAGAGCTAACATTAGGATTTGGTGCTTTAGGGATAGGTGATGAAAAAGAATTTACTGAAAAAGTAATTATTACAAATGTAAAGAAAAGGATTTTTTTGCTATTAATTATTTTGCACATCATATGAATTATATCATAAATTACTAGATTTCTACGTCTGTTTTAGATTTCTTCAATTCTAAGCTTAAATAATATACAGCTAATGCATAAAGACGACTTCTATTGTACCTCGTGATGACATAAAAATTCTTATGACCAAAACTATAAACCTTACCGGATTTTTCTTTTCTGGCAATCACTGACAATAATTGTTTTTCTGATATCTTATCATTAACATATACATTATTGGTTTTGAAATACTTATATGGTGTTTTGGGTTTATAGGATTTTTTTGATTCACTGTCAACAAACTCCCTTTCTGATTCTTCAAAAATAATTTGACTCATGATTGGCATGCCAGATCGCCATCCATTCTTTTTAAAATAATTAGCAACACTACCGATGACATCTCCATTAGAGTTCCATAGATCGACCTTGCTATCATCATTAAAATCAATGGCATAATTTCTATAACTACTCGAAATAAATTGAGGTTTACCTAAAGCACCGGCATAAGAACCCTTTATATTCCTTGGGTTAAAATTGTTTTCTTTACAAAGTAATAAAAAGTTTATTAATTCTGACTTATAAAATTTGGCTCTTCTACCTTTATTAGGACCCAGAGCTAAAGAAGCAAGAGTATCAAATGTCTTAAACGTTCCTGTGCGCGAACCATACCTACTTTCAATACCTATAATAGCTACTATTATTTCAGCTGGAACCCCAAATTTTTCTTCAGCAGCATTTAGTTCGGTGGTATTTTCGAGCCAGAATTTAATACCTTTTTGAATATTTTTTTTAGTAACAAATAGACTTTTATAATTCGTGCAAGATTTGTCTTTCTTTGCACAACCATTCCATGTGAGCGTACGTTCTGGAGCTTTTTTAAAGTATTTTTTTATTCTAGGCTCTGTTTTTATTTCTTGAAATAATTTTCTTAATTCATCCTTATTATATGAATGTTCATCATACATGAAGTCTATAAAATTATTCACATCATGTTGTTTGAAATCAGCATGACTTATAGTGGATACAAATACGATACAAGTTAGAAGATACTTTATCACTTTCTTAATATCCTTTGATGAGATTTGATAGACATAATAATACCAAATGTTGCAAATAAAGTTACCATGGATGTACCACCATAACTCATAAATGGTAATGGGGCACCGACAACAGGCAGAAACCCAATTACCATACCTACATTGACAAGAACATATAGAAAGATAGTTAGACTTAGGGTTCCTGTTAATATTCTTCCAAAATTATCCGTCGCTTTTATAGAAATGCTCAAGCCTCTAAGCGCGATAAATAGATATAATGACATTAATATCAATATTCCTAAGAAACCAAATTCTTCACCAAAGGCAGTGAATATGAAATCAGTGGAGTGCTCCGGAACAAAACCGAGTTTAGATTGAGTGCCATTTAATAAACCTTTTCCAAAAAAACCACCTGAACCGAGTGCAATTTTAGACTGCATTAAATGATATCCAGAACCCAATGGATCAGACTCTGGATTAAAAAATGTAATAACACGTTGCTTCTGATATGAGTGCATATTCATCCATAAAATAGGTATCAATGCAGCAAAAGATATTGAGCTGCCTATGAAAAATTTTAGAGACATGCCTGCCAATAGTATAGCAATTGCACCTGACATACCAATTAGCAATGCTGTACCTAAATCTGGTTGTCTCATGATTAATAATACAGGCACTATAACAATCGCGATTGCAATAAATATATATTTGGTTCTTGGCGGAAGTGGTTTATCAGCATAATAAGTTGCTAACATAAGAGGTACAAAAATTTTCATTAATTCTGATGGCTGAAATCTAATAAAATACAAATCAAGCCATCTGTCAGCAGATTTCCCTACACCAAATAGTAAAACCAATATTAATAATAATATCGTTGTGAAATATAAGACAGGCGCAAAAAGTTTTAGGTTATCAGGATTTATTTGAGCTAAAAATATCATAACTACTACGCCAATAACAATCCTAGTAAATTGTTTAATTACTAAAGCAATATCGCCAGAAGAACTACTATAAATGGTAATCAGTCCTAAAAACGTTATGAATACGATAGGTACAAATAATTTTGCGTCTATATACAATAAAGAGCTGATACCAGAAAATCTCCTCCTATTTGTTTCTAAATAATCAATCATGCATGGATACCTTCTGTGTTTTTCTCTTCATATAAAAATCTATTATATTTCTAGCAATAGGAGCGGCAGTAGTCGATCCACCTCCGCCATGCTCAACAATTACAGTAACAATAATTTCTGGATTCTCATATGGCGCATAGCTGATAAATAATGCATGGTCTTGAAGTTGTTTTTTATCAGACTTTCCCGCATCCAATGAATATACTTGTGCTGTTCCGGTCTTACCTGCATACTCAATATTCCCTACCTTTTTCATATTTGATGCTGTCCCTACACCTTTTTCATTAACCACTCTCCACATTGCTCTTTTAACTATTTCCAAATGATATTGTTCCGGCATATTCACTATAAATTTATTTTGATCAGGTAAATATTTATATAACTTATTTTTTTTTGTATCTTGATAACTAGATAATATGTGTGGAGTAAATGTAAGTCCATCTTTAGCTAGAACAGCTGTTGAGAGTGTTAATTGCATTGGTGTAGCTAAAAAGTAGCCTTGGCCAATACCTACATTTAATGTCTCTCCTGGATACCATGGTTCTTGTTTCGTTTTTCTTTTCCAAGCACGATCTGGTATCAATCCATCTTTCTCACCATACATATCTAAATATGTTTTCTGTCCAAACCCATACTTATATAATTTTTCACTTATGGTGTCTATGCCTGTAAGTTCAGCTACTCTGTAAAAGAAAACATCACATGATTGAGTTAATGAATACGACAGGTCTGCATCACCATGACCTGTTTTTTTCCAACACTTAAATGGTCTTTTGTGGTTCTTCAATTCATAGGCACCATCACAATTCACTAACTTGCTTGAATCTATAATATTTTCATCAAGTGCTATTAATCCTATGAAGGGTTTTAAAGTTGAGCCTGGCGGATATTGTCCCGATATAACTCTGTTAATTAAAGGTTTTCGCTTATTATTTATTAATCCAGAGTAATCTTTTTGGGAGATTGATTTGGTGAAAAGATTTGTGTCATAACCAGGAAAACTTACGAATGATAAAATATCACCATTATTTGGATTCATAACAACTACCGCGCCCTCTTTGTCTTTTACCATTTCATAAATATAATTTTGCATGTCTAAATCAATTGTTAGGTAGACATCTTTTCCTCTTATAGGCTCTTTTGTTTCAATAGTTCGTATTACTTCGCCCAATGCATCTGTTTCTAACTTCTCATAACCTGGTTCCCCGGATAATATGTTTTGATAAAATCTTTCTAATCCTATTTTACCTATCTCTGTCATTCCTTCATGTATCTTAACTACATCCGACTCTAGATCGTCATCAGAAACCTTTCCTACATATCCAATAATATGAGAGGTAGATAATGGTGACAAATATTTCCTTTTTGATTTAGGCGCTAATTCGATTGATGGAACAATATGTTGATCAACAGCAATCTTAGAATACTCATCTAACGTAATATCTTCAATAATTGTTAAATCCTTAAGTCTTCTATTCATAAATTGCTCTTTGAGGTTTTCCTGCTTAGCTTTATCAATGGACATTAATCTGGACAATTTTTGAAGCAAAAGGTCGATATCACTAATGCGTTCTTTTTTTATTATTAAATCAAAAGTATTGATATTTTCTGCGAGAATTTTGCCAGCTCTATCGTATATAATTCCTCTTGTAGCCTGAACAGGTCTAATTCTAATTCTATTTGAATCAGATTTAACAGAATAATACTCATGATCCGAAACTTGAACCTCATATAACTTAAAGATATAAGTTATAAAAAATAATAACACTATACCAGCAGCTACAATTGCCCTACTTTTATGGGATTTTCTTTCAGAATCTGAGTCGCTTATACGATCCCAGCTATATTTCTCTTCAATATTTCTACGTTTTCTGATAGAGTCACTTCGAGCTTTTGTTTTCATTATATGATTATATGGATACTTCAAGAAAAAGAATATAAAAAATACAATTTTAGTCTTAATAAAGATAATAATTTAGTCAAAAAATAGGAATAGATATGTTTAATATAGAATTAACACCAATATATTTAGGAATTTTTGGTTTAATAACTGCATATATGTTGTATAAGTTTATCCTTGGATTTTCAGCAGGCGAAGGTAAGATAGTCGAAATTTCTGATGAAATCCACTTTGGGGCAATGACCTTTATCAAAAAAGAATATTCGATACTATTCGTATTTGCATCTGTTTTAACTATAGGAATATTTATAGGTCTTGGGCCTGAAAGCACTCTTGCATTTATCATAGGTGCTTTATGTTCATCAGCTACTGGCTTTATAGGTATGTATACCTCAACAAAAGCTAATGTTAGAACTACAAATTCAGCCAATAAGTTTGGAATATCTGAAAGCTTGACAGTAGCGTTTTTTGGTGGCTCTATTATGGGTTTAACTGTTGCCGCTATGGGTTTGCTTGGCCTTGGCATATTATACTATTTGTTCGGAAATGACCCTGAAACGGCATCCGTAATCCATGGATTTGGTATGGGCGCATCAGTTGTGGCTTTATTTTCTAGAGTAGGCGGAGGTATATTTACAAAATGTGCTGATGTTGGAGCTGACTTAGTTGGAAAAGTTGAGGCTGGTATACCAGAGGATGACCCTCGAAATCCCGGTGTAATAGCAGACAACGTAGGAGATAATGTTGGTGACGTTGCTGGGATGGGGTCTGATATATTTGAATCTTATTGCGGATCTATTATTGCATCTATTGCGATTGCATCTACTCTCAGTGCATCATTAATTGATAATCTTGGACCTAGAGAGTCTCTCATGTTTCTCCCATTAGCTCTAGCATCCGTAGGTCTGCTATGTTCTATCAGCGGTATATTAATAATAAAATATTTAGCTCGAACTACTTCAACAGAAAAAATAAGTGATGCATTACGCGGTGGTACATTTTCAGCTGCTGTCATTTTCGTCATATTTGCGTATGCAATAATAGTATTACTTAATCTAGAGACAAAAATCTGGTTTGCGGTTTTAGCAGGAACAGTTGGTGGAGTCATTATCGGGCTCGTAACAGAATATTATACGGGAGGGTCCCCTGTAAAAAAAATAGCAGCACAAGGGCAAACTGGGGCTGCGACAGTAATAACTACAGGGTTAGCAATTGGGCTGCAATCTGTAGTTGTACCTATTATTTCAATAGTTATAATAATTTTTATAGCAAATCACTATGCTGACTTATATGGAGTTGGAATTGCTGCGGTTGGGATGTTAGCAACAGTTGGAATCACTATGGCTATTGACGCTTATGGACCTGTAGCTGATAATGCAGGTGGTATCGCAGAGATGGCAGGCTTAGGAGAAGATACGAGAAAAATCACTGACAGTCTCGATGAAGTCGGAAACACTACAGCTGCAATAGGAAAAGGTTTCGCTATTGGTGCAGCTGCTTTGGCTGCTTTGGCCATAATAACTGCATTTGTACAAGAGGTTAATCATACACATTTGTCTCAAGGCAAAGCTGAGATACAACTATTATTGACAGACACTAATGTTCTGATAGGTTTATTTATTGGTGGTATGATACCTTTTCTAGTTGGGTCCTTAACAATCACAGCGGTTGGTGACGCGGCATTTGAAATGATTAATGAGATTAGACGACAGTTTAAAGAGATACCAGGGTTATTGGAAGGCACTGGAAAACCAGATAACAGCAGATGTATTGAGATAGCTACAACAGCTGCATTAAAAAAAATGATTTTACCTGGAGCAATAGCTGTATTTTCACCGGTAATTATTGGGCTTGGTTTTGGCGCAGAGATGTTAGGTGGTCTCTTAGGAGGTGGTCTCTTGAGTTGTGTTCTTCTTGCATTAACCATGTCTAATGCTGGTGGTGCATGGGACAATGCAAAAAAATATGTCGAGCAAGGTAACTTAGGTGGGAAAGGATCAGATGTACACAAATCTGCAGTTGTTGGAGATACTGTTGGTGACCCATTAAAAGATACATCTGGACCATCAATGAACATCTTAATAAACGTGATGGCTATCGTTAGTTTGGTGATAGCTCCGCTTTTATAAATTGGAGAAATAAATGAACATTCTTTTTTTAGGCGCACCCGGGTGTGGGAAAGGAACTCAATCAAAAATAATCATTAAAAAATTCGGTATTCCCCAAATATCAACCGGAGATCTTTTAAGAGAAGAAATTAAATCGGGGTCAAGCTTAGGTGAAGAACTTCAACAGATAATGTCATCAGGAAAATTTGTTAGTGATGAGCTAGTACTTTCACTAGTATCAAAAAAAATTGAACAAGATGAATGTAAAAAAGGTTTTATATTAGATGGATATCCTAGAAATCTTACACAAGCAAAAAACCTTGATTCTCTCTTCAAGAATAAAAATATCAAACTTGAATATGTATTCTTAATTGATGTACCATTTGATGTTCTCATCGAAAGATGTACTGGTAGATTATTATGCACTACGTGTGATTATATTGGTAATATGGACAAAGGTGATAGAGTTGGAGATAAATGCGAAGATGGTATTCTATATCAAAGAGAAGATGACAAAACTGAAACTGTTAAAAATAGGTTAAATGTGTACCAAGAGCAGACTGCCCCAATAATCGATTATTATGATAAGAAAAGTATCCTTCATAAAATGATAGGCGGAAACGATCCTAAAGCACTATCTAACAAAATCATTAAAATACTTGAACATTAAATAATTTTTGCTGTTTTAATCATACTATTCTGTTTAAATTTTCATGATATAATCACGGATACGATGTTCAATGTTAAATTTAGAATAATTAAAAGTGTATTTTTATCAGTACTAATACTGTTAGCATTTGATGTAAAAAGCACAGTTATACCAGACGTATCTCTTCCAGATAGAGAACTCCTTGATTTTCTTGAAGAAGGGCCAGCTTGGCTCCCAAAACCATACAAAATACCTATTGAACAAGGGTCAAAATTAGATAGCGAAAATCTACAACAACTAGAGCCAGGCCTAAGTAAAGAACAAGTTAAATTTCTTCTTGGAACTCCATCAATTGTTGATGCATTCCATGAAAATAGATGGGACTATATCTATTATGATAGAGATGGAGCCAATATATCTAGACCTCAGCGGATAACGGTTATTTTTAAAAACGAAAAAGTCGCAGAGATATATGACCAACATAAATTAGTTAAAAAAATAGGTGCTAATCTCGCCAGTGAGTACAAAGATGCTCCTATCAATGAGACAATTGCTGATGATGATAACTACCAAGAGATTGTAGTTGCTAAAAGAGAAGACTATCTTAGTGCGTCTTTAAAGAATAGATTACCAGTATGTATAGATGATAAGTTTGAAGATTATCTTTCACAAAAAACACTCTTTGATGCTGATGAAGATACGTTAGAAGTAAGATCAGATAGTCAAAATCAAGATGAAGATGGAGTATTCTATGCCGAAGGAAATGTTGAGATTGAGAGATCTACTGATTTAATAAAATCAGATAAAGCAGAATATGATGCAGAAACTGGTGTACTATCAGCAGCGGGTAATGTGAAGTACCTCACTGAAGATTTGTCCTTATATGCAAGTGAAGGCGGATATAATAGCCAGAATGATACAGTTGCTTTTTCGGATACAACTTATAACTTTCCATCACAAAAAAAACCAGGGCGAGGTCAAGCAGAAGATATTTTAATTGATAATGAAGGTATTGTCTATCTTGAGCCAAGTACATATACGACGTGTAGTTTGAATAGCCCAGACTGGCAACTATCGTCAAGTAAAACCATTTTATACAGAGACATAGACCGAGGACATGCATATAATATATTTTTAAAATATAAGGATATTCCTATCTTATATTCACCATTTTTTAGTTTTCCTTTGAGCAATGAGAGACATTCGGGGTTTCTCTTACCTTCAATTGGTAGTTCCGGTGAAAGTGGTAGTGTCATTTCTACACCTTATTATATAAATTTAGCTGAAAATATGGATGCTACAATCGTTCCAACTAATTATTCTGGCAGAGGGTTAATGGCAGAGCTTGAATTCAGATATAAAACCAATAATAGTGATACTGTCATAGAGTTAGCAAATATGGATAAAGATGATGTTAAAGGTGAGACTAGACATGCCTTTTTTATTAGAGATGATAGAGTTATAAAAAATGAACTATCATTAAATGATAATGGAAGATGGGATGGAACATTAATATCATCAAATGTAAATGTTGGGGGTATCTCGGATCTTACCTATTTTGAAGATTTTGGTAATAGTGTATCACGGGTTGGAAGAACTCATATTACGCGTAGAGCGAAATTAAATTATACTAAATATAATTCTTATGGGCAGATAGATGCTTCGGTACAAGCGGTAGATTACCAGCTTGCAAAGAAAGATTTATTGGAACAGTATAGTGTTCTGCCGCAAGCAAGAGTGAACTTTAGAGGATATGAAAAAGATCGAGCAATAAATTACAATTTTAAGGGTGAATTATCAGTCTTCGATCACACATATAACCATAAAGCTACAGGCACAAGAGTCACAGTTTATCCTTCTATTGAATACCCTATGACTAATATCGGGTGGGAATTACGTCCAAAGCTAGGTGTAAAACATTCAAGCTACAGTCTATCTGGAAATGAGGATAATAATAGCGTAAGCAAAACAACTCCAATACTAAGTTTACGCGGCAAAATGATTTTTGATAGAATGGCTGCTAATAGTTTGTTACAAACGCTAGAACCAGAAATGTACTTTTTGTACATTCCAGCCTCTAATCAAGATGATATCCCAATATTTGATAGCGGAGAGAATGATTCCAAATATAATTTATTTGCTGAAAATAAATTTTATGGTGAAGATAGATTAAATGATGCTAAGCAAATTACTTTAGCACTCTCATCTAGCATAATTGATACCAAGTCTGGCAATGAGTTACTTAGAGGAACTATAGGGCAGATTTTCTACTTCGACGATAGATCAGTAAATCTAACAAACAGCACTACAAATCATTCTGATAGTTCCAATATTCTTGGACTTGTAGGTGCAAGATTATCAGACTACTGGAGATTAACCGGCTTTACAGAATTTAATCCCCATAAAGGTTATGGAGAAAAAAATCAAATCAGATTATCTTTTAAAAAACCTTATGGCAAACAGAATCAGATATTTAATTCAAGCTATAGATTTAAAAGAGGTGAGCAGGAAGAAGTAGATTTTTCAACTGTCATACCAATAAATAATAGGTTGTCCCTAGTTGGAAAGTTAAATTACTCATTCAATAACAATAGGAGTAATACAGAAGATATGCTTGAAAAGATGTTCGGTTTCGAATATGAAAGTTGTTGCTATGGTATTAAATTTGTAGTGAGAGATTATTGGAATGGAACAAAAAAAGATAATGCCTTTTACTTTGAATTCTTGCCTAAAGGTATTGCAACCTCAAATAATCAAGCTGCAGAACTCTTAAGAGAAGGAATACTGGGATATCAAGATACATTTGACTACTGATAAAATGAATACTTTTTTAAAAATTTTTTTAATGCTTTTAGTTATGGTTTCATCTATCGCACCTTATGCAAATGAATATAACGATAGAATTATAGCAATAGTTAATGATAAAGTTATATTGAAATCTGAAGTACAAGAAGCAATTGACTATCTCCCGCCTGAGGTAGTAAAAGACTTACAGCTACTTAACGATAAAGAAATCATTAATAAAGTTTTACAAAGTTTAATTGATACTAACCTATTATTGCAGGCAGCGGAAAGATTTGGGATTAAGATATCTGACATAGCTCTAGAAAATAAGCTTGTGGAGTTAGCTAATAATCAAAAATTAACTATCAATGAACTACGAAACCAAGTTGTCAATAGCGGACAAAATTATATTAAGTATGTAGAGAATATTAGAAATAAAATGACCATAGAAACCTTATTTGTATCACAGTTTTATTCCAGAATGAATGTGACAGAAGAGGAAGTTGAGAACTTTATTGAAAGGGAAAAAATAAATCAGCTAGGTAATATGGATTATGATTTAATTGAATTAGTAATAATTGATGAAGATAAGACACTAGATCCTAGTATTGCAAATAATATTTATCAGGATATTATTATTCATGGCTTTAAATATGTTCAAAAGAACTATCAATCTCATAAGATTAACATCAATAATCTAGGAAAAATCAATCAAGAAAAATTACCTGATATTTTTCTGAAAGCGCTAAATAATAAGTTAGACGATCAGTATACTGACCTCATATCTAGTTCCAAGGGATATCATGTGCTTAAAATCCTTGATTCCGTAAATAAATCCTCCTCAATTGTAAATGAGTATAAAGTAAGACATATACTATTAAAGCCAAATGTTATGTCTAAAGATACTGAGATACTTGAGAAATTGATTAATATGAGAAATAGTATAAAAAATGTTGATGATTTCTCATTGTATGCAAAAAGGCATTCCGAGGATAAAATCTCTGGCTTTAAGGGTGGTGATCTCGGTTATGTTAGAACAAAGTCTCTTGTCAAAGAATTTGCAGATGTAATGATGAAGACACCTGTCGAGAAAATTAGTGACCCATTTAAAACTAGATTTGGTTGGCATATTCTATACATTGAAAATATCAGATCTATTGACGATACCAAAACAATAGTTAGGACAAATATAGCTAATACGATTCGGGCGGAAAAAGCAAAACGAGAGAGGGATGAATGGGTTGCAAAATTGAAACGCCAAGCATATATAGAAATTAAGGAATTTTAACTTGAAAAAAATCATACTTACATTAGGCGAACCTGCTGGTATTGGTCCTGATTTGGGAGTTCTCCTTTCAAAAACGAGCCTAGATAGGAATATTGTTGTCATTGCTGACCCAGAGNTGATTAGGAATAGNGCACTTAAACTTAGACAAAAAGTTAATATTAATACATTAGATAACATNGATGATAAGACTATTTCAGGTAAAGGCTGTATTAATGTACTGCCAGAAATATTACAGGTAAAAAATNNTCCAGGAAAACTCAATCCTAAGAATTCTAAGTATGTTATAGAAACGATAAGGAAAGCAGCACAATTTTGTATTAATGGTGAAGCCAAAGCTATGATTACTGGCCCCATAAGCAAATCTGTTCTAAATAAAGGTGGCTATAAAATTTCAGGTCATACTGAGTTCCTTGCCGATATTTGTAAAAGTGAATCTGTTATGATGTTAATGAATAGACAAATGAAAGTAGCATTACATACTACTCATTTGCCTTTATCTAAAGTTCATAATTATGTAACAAAAAAGTCATTAATTAAAACTATAAAAATTATTCATACTGATTTAAAAAAGAAGTTTAAAATAAAATACCCGAAGATATTAGTTACAGGATTAAATCCTCATGCGGGTGAAGATGGTATTCTAGGGAAAGAAGATGAAAATATTATAAAGCCGACAGTAAAAAAATTCCAAAATGAAAATATACATATTGAAGGTCCTGTACCAGCTGATACAGCTTTCTTGAAAAAGAACGTACAGAAATTTGATGTGATTGTCACTATGTATCATGATCAAGGATTACCAGTAATAAAATTCAATGATTTCAAAAAAACTGTAAATGTTACACTTGGTTTACCCATTACTAGAGTATCAGTTGATCATGGAACTGCGCTAGATTTAGTTGGGACAGGCATGATAGATATATCTAGTTTTAAAGAGGCTATTAAAGTAGCGAAATCTATCTGCAATGATTAAATATAAAAAACATCTAGGACAACATTTCCTTAAAGATCAAAATATTTTAAAAAAAATTGTAAAATCAATCAAACCTAGTAAGAAAGACTATTTTTTGGAGATTGGGCCTGGTGATGGAGCGCTTTCATCATGCTTATATGATAAAGTGTATGAGCTTTTGTTAGTCGAAAAGGATATGCAATTAATACCTATGCTCAAGGAAAAGTATAAAGAAGAGAATAATATCAAGATTTATAATCGAGATATACTTAAACTTGAAATTGATAAAATTACAAAAAAAAAGCTACGGATAGTTGGTAATCTCCCATATAACATATCGACAGAGATTATTTTTAAAATGTTAAGTCACACGAAGAATCTCATAGACCTTCATTTTATGCTTCAAAAAGAAGTTGTTGACAGAATAGTGGCTAAGCCATGCAGTAAATCATATGGAAGATTAAGCGTGATGACACAAGTGTATTTTAAAACAAAAAGGTTATTTAATATTTCACCCAATGTATTTATCCCAAAACCAAAAGTATATTCTTCATATTTACATCTAGTGCCTAAGAAATATCCTTTTGATAGTAAAAAACATGAAAATCAATTCAATAGTATTGTTAAGATATTATTTACTGCAAGGAGAAAAATGATTAAGACATCACTTAAAAGCATAATTGATGAATCTGGTCTAACTGGTCTAAATATAGACCCAAAGTCTAGACCTGAGTCACTAAATCTAGATAATTTTTTGGATATATCAAGAAATGTTTAAAAAAACTTTACTCTATATATTGTTTTTTTATGCACTAGGAAACTATTATATATTTTATTCATGGTATCTAGGCGATGAGCAAATAATTATCGAAGAGGCTTTAAAACTTTCCCTTAAGTCATGTATACCAATGTTTATATTTATCATACTTACTCATTATTTCTATCATACTAAAAATATTAATCATGCCCAAGTAATATCATTTCCACCAATTATACTTATCTTTTCTATTAATTTGGGGTTTTTTATATCTACTTATAATATGTATTCTTTACAAATCTATAACTTGCCAATATTCTTAGATTATTTCAGGTCTCTTACTACTGGTTTAATTTTAGTAATTCTAGCAATAGTGTTATTATATATTTCTGTTCGTCAATTCAATTCTTATAATGAAGATCCTAATCCGATATCGCCTTCAAGTCGTATAATTATGAAAAGTATTTATCAATATAGCCGCAATCCCATGTACTTAGGCATGATTATATTCCAAATTGGACTAGGTCTTATGCTAAGTATGCTGCATATTAGTTTCTTTACTGTCCTCACTTATTTTTTATTTAGATATTTTGTAATAGCACCTGAAGAAAAGTATCTAGAGCAAAAATTTAAACAGGATTATATAGAGTACAAAAGAAAAGTGAGGAGATGGTTTTAATTAATGCATATGATGATCATGGCTATGGTCATGTTTTACAGATTCTCGTGGATCTATCACTTTGAAGTTTAACATGTATCTCACTTCATCAGTATCAAACGTAACGACTAGAATCTCTTCGCCAAGCTGAATATCTCTTCTGTTTCCCATAAACATAAGATGAAGACCACCCTTGCCAAGTATCGCCTCACCATTAGCTGGGATAGTTAATATAGGTACATTTTTCATTTTAGCGGTGCCATCTGATGTATATTCCATACCATGGACTTCGAGGTTGTCATAAACAGGTGACCTAAAAGTAGTCAATGATATATCTTTATCAGTATTATTTTTAAAAACACCATATCCCGCAGTTACATTTGCACCTGGCGGACCTTTGTGGATAACTCCATCAATTACAACCAATGCGGCCCCTCCATCTAAATCTGGCTTAACTCCACTCATAAAGGCATTGACAGGAGTGTTAAACAAAAAGACCATGGATATTGTTAAAATTAATTTTTTCACAAAGATATTATAATATAATTGAAAATAAAATCATTAATATTGATGTTTTTATATCAATTATGATAAATTAACCTTAGATATGGAAGAATACCTATTAAATTTACTCGTTTGTCCTAAAACAGGTGGGAAGCTTGTATATTCAAATAAGACAGACGAACTGATTTGTAAAGAATCAATGTTGGCTTACCCAATAAAAAATAAGATACCTGTAATGCTTATTGATTCAGCGAGAGAAATTCACGAATCAGAACTATAATTATTATGGAAATAAAAGAAGGAAAAAAAATTAAAGATATTAAAATAGTCAGTACTGATAACAAGAAGAGTATATCAGAGTATCTTGATAAAAAACTTATACTTTATTTTTATCCAAAAGATTTAACGCCTGGGTGTACTTCTGAAAGTATAGAATTTAATACCAATTTGACGAAAATTAAAAGAATTGGTTGGAATGTTGTAGGTATCTCTAGAGATTCTATTAAATCACATTTAAAATTTATTGATAAACATTCATTTAAATTTCCGCTTATATCAGATGAAGACGAATCAGTATGTCGTTATTTTGATGTTATAAAAGAGAAAAGTTTATATGGAAGAAAATATATGGGAGTAGACCGAAGTACTTTTTTGATTGATAAAAAACTACAAGTTTTGCAGATATGGAGAAATGTTAAAGTCAAAGGACATGTAAGTGAAGTAATGGATGCACTAAAGGAATACAAATAGTGCCAATATTCCAACTATTAATAATAATCTCATTATCATTAATTATTTTCTTTTTAATGTATCTAACTTATTTGTTTAGAAAAATGATTAGTCTGCAAGATAAATTAAATAATAAATTTCAAAAAGATGAAAATAGAAGCCCTAATAAAGCAATGCGATCAGAAGACTTAGAAAAACTAAAAACTGAATACATGCGTAATATGAAGTAACATGTCTGAAAATATTTTTCTAAAAATTATCAATAAAGAGATACCAGCTGATATTGTATATGAGGATGATAAGGTTTTAGCTTTCAATGATATTAGTCCTCAAGCGCCAACACATATATTAATTATTCCCAAAAAAGAGATAAGGAAACTTCATGATAGTAATGAAGGTGATTGTGAATTACTAGGACATTTGATGCTTGCAGCAAAAAAAATAATGGCAGATAAACAAATTAAACACTATAGGCTAGTCATTAATAATGGTTCGGAAGCAGGTCAAACAGTATTCCATCTACATTTACATATACTTGCAGGAAGGGATTTTGGTTGGCCACCTGGTTAATGACTATTTTTTTTTGAATATACCAAATATTTTATCCATTAAATCAGCAAATGGATTGACACGAAGCTTTTCTGATTCTACAGCTATCTCATCAATACACTTGACTGATCTGGCTGGATAAGGCCCTATAGCTGTTTCTTGATAAAGAGCGACGATATCAAAACCCTCTTCAAGCGTATGGCCTATTTCAAAATTTTCCTCTCTAGACTGGACTTGGCCACTCATTAGTGTTGGCATTTTGGCGAGATATATTGGCTCACACTTTCTTTGTTTAGCTCTCTCCACAATTTTTTCGTCAACAATAGTTTTTGAGTCTAACTCTACCATGATGAAATCTGATTTATCTAAAAATAAATCTATATCCTTTATATCATCATCATGCTTACATCGGACGCCCACCAAAATATCTTGATTAATTTTTTGTCTAGCTTCATTAATTTTTTCGATACCGAAAGACATCGGAAGAGCTAAGTATTTCGGCTCAATTTCTTCAGCAAATTTAAGATATGGTTCACAATTATTTGTAGAAGTATCATCAATATCTAGATATACGCTTGTGTTAAATCCTCTCTTTTGACATTGTTGCCTAAAGACTTCTACTCTTTTTTTTATAATATCTTCACCATCATTATAAACTACTCTGGCAATATCTATGCCGTCAGTCCATTGCCTTGCAATGCCTGCAGCAATCATAGATATTAATTCCTTCTCGTTATCTGTTGAAGGTCCAAGTGTAGCTATGATTAAGCTAAGTCTATGTCTTTTGTTTTTATCACTCATAATTTTTCCAGATACAATTGATGCATTATAGTATATTGTATAATAGTTGTTATATCCATTAGATGATATTATATATATATTAATTAATTTTTAATAAAATGATTGAAATTCTATCTAATATTAAACTTATATTTTTTGTTGTTATTTTTATAATACTATTCATTGTTGAATCTTATTATACAAAAAGAGAATGGCTAAGTAATAGAAACATAAGATTAGTTTTTCACTCAATGATTGCATTGATCAATACTATAATAATCAGAGTGCCAACGGTTTTCCTCGTGATTCCATCATTGATGCTGATAACTGAAAGTAACTATGGTTTGCTGAATACGTTAAATTTACATTTTTTTATAGAGGGTTTGCTAGGTTTTATCCTATTAGATTTAGCATTTTATTGGTGGCATAGGCTTAATCATACCAATTCATTCTTATGGAAATTTCATTCAATGCATCATCTTGATACTCATTTAGATGTCACAACATCTTTGAGATTTCATACTATAGAGCTTCTACTTTCCTCTATTTACAAAGTACTTCTGATATTTTTAATTGGGATGCCTATATCAGTTTTTATTTTTTACGAAATAATCTTGTCAGCATCTAATCAATTTCATCATTCAAATATTGGATTACCTGAAAAAACTAACTCATTATTACAAAGTTTTATTGTAACACCTAAGTATCATACTAATCATCATACAGTTGTAAAAGATAGTAGAGAGGCTAATTACGCGTCAATACTAACTTTTTGGGATTATATATTTTTCACATACAAAGACTCAACAGATGATGACCGTGAATATTTAGGATTATCGGATAGATCTAAAGAATTTGGTATTATAGCCAACCTAAAACATCCATTTGACTGATGTTTATAATTTGACATGAGTATTTTTATCTGTTGTAATAATGATACGCCGTTTTGAAATTCAGCTTGCCGGCGTTAAATAGCTAAAGCGATCGGTAAACCACCAATGCTTAGCGTATGGTGGTTTTTTTTGGCAGTTG
>NZZP01000033.1 GCA_002698665.1 Gammaproteobacteria bacterium
CAAAATTAGTTGGAATACCCTCAATTTATCATGTTCATGAAATACCTAATAGTAATAGTATATATTCAAAATTTATTACAATTTTTTTAAATAATTTTTCTAGAGACATTATATGTGTTTCAAAATCAGTCTATGATTTTTGGACTAATAAAGGAATAAAAAACAATAAACTAAAAATCATTTATAATGGCTTTAATTTTAAAAAAAATAAATCCAAAATTATTAGAAATGATATAGTAGTTTTCTCATGTGTTTCAAGAATAATACCATACAAGGGTCATGCTTTGTTAATCAAATTATTTGATCAGCTTTGTAAAAAAAATGATAACATTTATTTACAAATTGTCGGAGATACATTGCCTCAATATCAAAAATATTTAGATAAATTAAAATTGGATATAAGTAAAAGAGGTTTATTAAATAAAATAAAATTTATGGGATTTAGAAAAGATGTCATATCAATTTTAGAAAATTCTAATTTTTTAATTCATACACCTATTTCTCCAGATCCATTACCAACAGTTATTTTTGAAGCAATTCAAAGTAAAGTGCCTGTAATTTCTAATAATTTGGGAGGAGCTTATGAAATATTAAATAATGGAAAAAATGGATTAATTATTAAAAATGAATTGACAAATAAATCTGTCCAAAAAATTTTAAATTATATTAATAATAAAAAACTTCAAAAAGAAAATGTTGAAAATGCTTTTACATATGTTTGTAATAATTTTTCTTTAGAAAAATTTAGAAGAAAAATTTTGAATACGATTGAATAAAAAACTGAAAATTGCAATTATTGGATCAAGAGGATATCCATACGTTTATTCGGGATATGAGACTTTAGTTAAAGAACTTTCTGAAAGATTAGTTAAAAAAGGTCATAATGTTAGAGTGTATTGTCATAGGCCATTATTTAAAAAGAAACCAAAAAGTATTAATGGAATTGAATTAGTTTATACACCATCAATTGAAACTAAATTTTTATCACAATTCGTTAATTCTTTTTTCTCATTTATTCATGTTTGCTTTTCAAAAGTTGATGTTGTGTTAGTATTAAATTCTGCAAATGGCCCTTTTGGAATATTAACAAAAATTTTTTTTAAAAATACATGTATAAATGTTGATGGATTAGAATGGTTAAGACCGAAATGGAAGGGCCTAGGCTCATTTTACTTTAAAATTTCCTCGAAACTTTCAACAATTTTTTTTGATCAAATTATTACAGATTCCTATGAGATGAATAAGCTATATAAAAATAAATATTCAAAAAATTCTTTTGAGATAGCCTATGGATCAACAATGACTGATTCAACAAATATTAATATTTTAAAAAAGTATAATACAAAAAAGAATCAATATTATTTGATTGTTGGAAGGCTAATACCAGATAATAATTCAGAATTAATAATTAATGGTTTATTAAGTTCAAATTCAATTAAGAAAATTATAATTGTTGGAGATGTTCCATATAAGGATATTTATTCTCAAAGGGTAAAGTCTAATGTCAACAAAAGAATAATTTTTACAGGCTATGTAAATTCACAAGATGATTTAACTTATTTATACAGAAACTGTTACGCATATATACACGGTCATGAATTTGGTGGTACTAACCCAACAATGATTAATGCATTACATTTAAATTGTGCAATATTAGCACTAGATACTGTATTTAATTCTGAAATGCTTAAAAATAAGGAAGCTGTTTTATTTAAAAAAGATGTTAATTCAATAGCTAATTCAATAAACTTATTTGAAGAAAAATATAATATATTATTAAAAAAAAATATTAATTATAAAATTCCAATCAAATATAATTGGGATTATATTGTTAGTAAATATTTAGAGGTTTTTAGACTTCTTACCAATCACCAAAATAGGTAATTTTTAAACTTAAATGAAAGTTATTTATATCTCTTCCAGGATGATAATATGGTTGAGCATTATCTTCAAGTTGCCATTGATAATTTAGACTTCTTATATAAACCAATTTACTAGATAAATTAAATTTTTTAAAACTTTTATTAAAGTTCAGATGTAAATTTATGTCTTTCCAATATCTTCTATAGTCTTGTGCAGATGAAAAAGCAATATGATAAAAATCATTATCATTGTCAATAATTTCAATACCTAAACCTATCATTTCTTTATCTCCGATTCTATTAATAGATATATAATGGGAATTAGATCCTGGACCTATAGAACTTCCTAAAACCTCTCCATTATTTGTATATCCATCATAAACCCAGCTATGCTCATACCAGGATCCGGCATCTCTCAATAATCTACTGGCTGTTTGTTCCATTTGAGTCCATTCCCATGAAAACAATAAATTTCTATTTTTTAATGGAAAAATTTTTTGTAAACCAACTGTTACAGCTCTGCTATGATCAGAGTCGAGTAATAAATCTCTTAAATTTTGTTTTGAATCATTGTGATGAAATTCAGCATAAATTTCAGCTTTTGAGTCTTTCCAAAACCATTTAAAAAAAAGTCCAGCTGCTTGATTTGTTTGGGCCTCAAAATCTACGTATTTATCATTTTTTCTAAACAAACTTGAAAATACAGGGAAATATGTTGGTTTTCCAACTAACCACCAATACTTTCCTTTAACTAAAGAAGAATACATCTGAACCCATCTTATAAAACCTAAAGATAATCCATCAACCCATTTTGGAGAATAAGAAATAATTAACCCTTGAAGATATCGCCAGTCATCTGTTTCACTATTTTGATTAATTTTAGGAACATATAACCTTGTTCCTGCATATTCAAAATCAATTCTTGGTGGAGTATATCCAGAGTTGTCAAGTCTTCCTGTTATTACTTGCCATTCAAAATCACCTATGAAAGTTTTAATTGGCTTCCTTGTGTTAAAGGTAATATGTTTAAATCCTTCAGCATGATTACTCATCATAATACTATTCCGGATCGATGGTCCCCACCAAATATTTTCATTTGATATACCGAGGGATAAATTTTTCCAATTTAATCTTATGCTAGATTGACCTAGTGTAGTTCTATTGTGCCTAACTTCACCAAATCTCTCTGGCATATCAATATGATTCCAAAGTTTATAACGTTGTGCCCAAATATATGGGTCATGTCCTTCCCAAAACCCTTCAAATTTCTTATTCTGACTAAAATGATGTTCTGGTTTAAATTGAATTGAAAGTAACCCAATTTTAAAAAACAATCCAGGTGAAATTATATGTTGATATCCCTTGTTTGGTAACATTGTTCCATTATTCCTATTATAGGGGTTATTAGAATTAAACTCAATAAAATAATCAATACCGTGAGATTTGATTTCTATATTACCCTTTTTATTTTTTAAAATAGTTTTATATTGATTATTGATTAATTCATTAAAAGAGTTTGATAATAATGGTTTAAGGTTGAATGAATAATCCGTTTCGATATTACCCTCAAGAACTGAATTTCTAATTAATGAATAATTAAAGCTATTATTTATGTTAATGTTTTGCGCCTTATTAAAAAGTGAAATAAAAAGTATTAATATAATTAATAATCTCATTGATATTTAATTACCCTAATTGAAAGATTGTCTAGCGACCAACTTTCATCACATTTTTGTTGAGGAATACCATTTTTATCAATTGCATTAGGTTGATATAACTCATCATAAAATCTTATAACAATATTATCCCCTGAACTTTTAAATCCTTTTTCTATTTGATATAGAGTTGTATTTCCACCAAAAAAATTATTTAAACATACTCTTTCCAAATCAACTTTAAAAGATCCTGTTTTAGGGTTATTTTCATAAGGATAGTTATTAGGATAAGATTGTCTTAAGCAGTAATTTGACCAACATGGACTGTTTGAAAATGTTGTTACAAATTTTTCAGATGATGGATCTTTAAATAAATCCATATCAGGCTTAAACTCTATTATCCATTTATCAGGCTTATCATTTTCTGGAAAGCCATTAAAATTCCCATCCCATGACCCATGAATATATAAATCAAAGGATACAAAAACATAATCATGATCACCAATATCATCTAAAAATAAAGTAAACCCATCATTATTAAAATTACCAATTACATTTGTATTGTTAAACTTACTTAATCCACCACCATCAATTTTCTCTAATTTTTCATCCTCAAAATCATTAGAATAAATTAATTCATTTCTAATCATTTCTGGGTATGAACATGAGTTTAAAATAATAAGAATTATGAAAAATTTTTTCATTTTGAATCTTTACTAAAATAATCAATAGTTTTTATTAATCCACTAACCAGGCTTACTTTTGGCTCCCAATTTAAAAGGTTTTTAGCAAGAGTTATGTCTGGTTTTCTCGTTTTTGGATCATTTTCCGGTAGATCCTTAAATGAAATTTTTGAATTAGTTTTAATTAACTTCTTAATAATTTCGACTAATTCTAAGATGCTATTTTCAACTGGATTACCAATATTAACTGGATGACTATATTTTGAATTTAATAATTTATAAATTCCATCAATCGTATCATTAATGTAACAAAATGATCTAGTTTGCTTTCCATTTCCATAGATGGTAATATCCTCACCACTAATTGCTTGATTAATAAAATTTGGAATAGCTCTACCATCATTAACTCTCATTCTTGGACCAAATGTGTTAAAAATTCTTACAATTTTAGTATTAAGATTCATTTTTGAATGATAAGCCATAGTTATTGCTTCAAGATATCTTTTCGCCTCATCATAAACTCCTCTAGGCCCAATAGGGTTAACATTTCCAAAGTAAGTTTCTGTCTGAGGATGTTCAAGAGGATCTCCATAAATCTCAGACGTTGAAGCAACCAAAACGGTAGCATTTTTTTTCAAGGCTAATTTCAGAATTCGTTCTGTACCAATTGATCCAATTTGCAGTGTTCTAATTGGATATTTTAAATAATCAATTGGACTTGCAGTTGAGGCAAAATGTAAAATATTATCTATTTCGTCATCAATATCAATACTTTTGCATATATCATGATTTATAAATTTAAAGTCTTTATTCTCTTTTAAATGTTGTATGTTCTTTTCATCACCAGTCAATAGGTTATCTATTCCGATAATTTTATGTTTTTTTTTCAATAAGTAATCTGTTAGGTGAGACCCAATAAATCCAGCACATCCAGTTACTATTGTTGTTTTCAAAATGTTTTTTTAGTACTTTTGTTACTTGATTAATGATTGATAGTATAATTAAATCTCAAACAAGGCAAAAGTTATTAATTAAGTTTTTTGTAAATATAGCTAATACAGGATATTTAAATCAATTAGCAGACGAATTTTCAGAGTCTACAAATTCAGTTAGAAAAGAATTAAATAATTTAACAAAAGCTAATTTTTTGCTAAAGAAAACTATTCAAAATAAGGTTGTTTATCAGGCTAATAAAAACCATCCCCTTTTCTATGATATTCAAAATATTATAAAAAAATACTTAGGCATAGAAGATTTGGTTTCAACTGTTTTAGAAAGAATGGGGTCAGTTAGAGAAATTTTTTTACTTGGTGACTTGGCAAATGGTATATATGCTGAGCAAATAGACGTTTTAATTACAGGTAATAATTTAAATCTTGAGTACATTTCAGATTTGGAAGATAGATTATGTAACCTATTGAATAAAAAAGTTGTTATTGTTTCTTCTTCTAGTTCTAAAATTAAAATTGATAAATTATTAGTTTTTAGTAATTAATTGTTTTATTTTTTTTTGAATAATTTTGTTGAATCTTTGTGATTCAATTAGCGAAGCTTTTATGAATGTTTTATGATTTACCTTCAAGCTGCCATATTATTTAGTTTCAGTACTTATTCAATTAACCATTTTATTCATAAGAAATAAGTTAAAATAGTGAGAATTAATAAATATAATTAATGAAAATAGGAATTATTGGTCAAGGATTTGTTGGGAATGCAGTATATCAAAAATTTAAAGAATATTTTGATATTAAAACCTATGATATTGATAATTCAAAGTGCAATTCAAGTTTTGACAATTTATTAGATTATTCTAAAATAATTTTTATTTGCCTACCAACCCCTATGAATCAGGATGGTAGTTGTAATGATGAAACTGTAAGAAAGACACTGAAATTAATTAATACAAGAGCTAAAAATCTAATTATTGTGTTGAAATCTACTGTTCCGCCAGGTTCAACATCAACTTATAATAGCTTATATAAAAATTTATCAATTGTTTTTAATCCTGAGTTTTTAACTGAAAGGAATGCTGTAAATGATTATAAAAATCAAGATAGAATTATTTTGGGGGGCCCAAGACCTTCAACAACCATATTAAAACAACTTTTTTCTATAGTTTTTGTAAAATGTCACATAATAAAAACTGGTTCAACTCATGCTGAATTTATTAAATATTTTACTAATTGTTATTTAGCAACTAAGGTTTCTTTTTCTAATGAAATGTATGAATTAGCAAAGTCCTTTGATTTAGACTATGACAAGGTTGTTGAATATTCAACCTTAGATAGCAGGTTAGGTAAAACACATTTTAATGTTCCTGGACCTGATGGTGACAAAGGCTTTGGAGGGCATTGTTTTCCAAAAGATTTAAATGCAATTATTTATTTAACAAAAGAAAAATCTACCCTTAATAATGTGCTCAAATCTGTGATTAAAACAAATGATAAAGTAAGAAAAAACAGAGACTGGGAAAAAATGAAAGGTAGAGCAATTAATTAAAAATGAAAAATACAAAAATAGCTATAATTGGACAAGGTTATGTTGGACTTCCTCTTGCCATTGAGTTTGGAAAAAAGTTTAATACCATAGGATTTGATATAAACAATAATAGGATTTTAGAATTAAAAAAATTTATTGATAAGACTAAGGAGGCATCTTCTAAAATGATTAAAGAATCTAAAAAATTAAAGTTTTCTTATTCAATTAATGATATCGAAAGTTGTAATATTTTTATAGTTACTGTTCCAACACCAATAGACTCTTATAAAACTCCTGATCTTAAACCTATAAAAAGTGCTACAATTATGTTAGGGAAAATTTTGAAAAAAGATGATATTGTTATTTATGAAAGTACAGTATTCCCTGGTTGTACAGAAGAGGTTTGCGTTCCTATTTTAGAAAAAGAAAGTAATTTAAAATTTAACAAAGATTTTTTCTGTGGGTATTCTCCTGAAAGAATAGTTCCAGGTGATAAAGTTAACAAATTAACTACTATAATTAAAGTTACATCAGGATCTAACCATGAAATTGCAAATAAAATTGATAATTTATATTCATCAATAATTAAAGCTGGCACTCACAAGGCATCTAGCATTAAAGTAGCTGAAGCTAGTAAAGTTATTGAAAATGCTCAAAGAGACTTAAATATTTCATTTGTTAATGAATTAGCTTTAATTTTTGACAGAATTGGAATCGATACTTTAGATGTTTTGCAGGCTGCAGGAACTAAATGGAATTTTTTGAAATATAAGCCAGGATTGGTTGGTGGTCATTGCATTAGTGTTGACCCGTATTATTTGGCATATAAAGCTGAAAATTTAGGTTATTATCCTGAGGTTATTTTGAGCGGAAGAAGAGTTAATGACAATATGAGTTCTTTTGTAGCAAATAAGTTTATTAAAATGCTCATAAAATCTGGAAAAAGAATTAAAAATTCTAAAATTTTAATTTTAGGCTTTACATTTAAAGAAAATTGTCCGGATGTTAGGAATACCAAAATTATTGATGTTTATAATGAGTTAATTGATTTTGGCACTCGTGTTGATGTTTATGATTATGAAGCAGATAAAGATGAAGTTAAGGCTGATTATAATATAAGTTTAATTGAAAATATAAATAAATCATATGATGGAATTATTCTTGCAGTTAAACANTCAAAATTTAGCTTAATCGATTTAAACTCTTTAAAGAAGGATGAAAATTCAGTTGTATTTGATTTAAAAGGATTTTTTCCTAAAGATAAAGTGAATTCCAGATTATAAGTGATGAAGAATATACAAATGGTTGACTTAAAAAGTCAATACTTAAAAATAAAAAATGAAATTGATAAGGAGGTATTAGAAACTATACAATCAACTAAATATATAAATGGTCCACAAGTTTTAAAATTTCAAGAAAATTTAAAAAATTATATGGGTTGTGATTATGTTATTCCATGTGCAAATGGAACAGATGCTTTACAGATTGCTTTGATGGCATGTGACTTAAAACCTGGCGATGAAGTTATTTGTCCTTCATTTACATATGTTGCAACTGCTGAGGTTGTAGCTCTTTTAGGATTAAAACCTATTATGGCAAATGTAGATTTTCAATCATTTAATATTAAAGCCAAACATATTGAACCATTAATAAATTCTAAAACCAAAGCAATTGTTCCTGTTCATCTTTTTGGCCAATCTGCAGATATGGAGGAGATTATTAAACTGGCTAAAAAATATGATTTGTATGTTATCGAGGATAATGCCCAAGCAATTGGGTGTAATTATAAATTTTCTAATGGGAATAATAAAAAAACTGGAACTATTGGCGATATAGGAACTACATCTTTCTTCCCATCTAAAAATTTAGGGTGCTATGGCGACGGCGGAGCTATATTTACAAATAATGAAGAACTTTTTTTGAAAATGAAAATGATAGCTAATCATGGCCAAAATAAAAAGTATTATCATAAATTAACTGGTTGTAATTCTAGGTTAGATTCAATCCAGGCAGCAATATTAAATATTAAGTTAAAATACTTAGATGATTATAACTTAAATAGATTAAAAATGGCTGATACATATGATTTGGCATTTAACGAAATAGAAGAATTAATCACTCCGTTTAGATCTTTAAATTCAAATCATGTTTTTCATCAGTATTCATTGAAAATTGAAAAAAAATTTAGAAATAAAGTTATAGAATACCTTGCTAATAATGGAATACCTGCAATGATATATTATCCNATTCCATTATATAAACAGGAGGCCTTTTCTGGATATGTTAAACCAGGTTTTAAAATTGATAATGTAGAAGAATTGTGTGATTCAGTTTTTTCTCTGCCCATTCATTCTGAAATTGAAAATTCTTCACAAGAGTTTATTATTCAAAAAATAAAAGATTTTTTTGCTAAATATTAAATCANATGAAAAACAAAGACTATTTCGTTCATGAAAGTTCCTATGTAGATTACCCTTGCCAAATAGGAAAAGGGACTAAAATATGGCACTTTTCACATATTATGAAGAATTCTATAATAGGAGAAAATTGTAATATTGGTCAAAATGTAGTAGTTTCTCCTAATGTAGAATTAGGTAATAATGTTAAAATTCAAAATAATGTTTCATTATATACTGGAGTTATTTGTGAAGATGATGTTTTTCTTGGACCATCTATGGTATTTACTAATGTAATTAATCCAAGAAGTGGATTTATTAGAAGAGATGAGTATATGCAGACCATTGTTAAAAAAGGAGCCTCTATCGGAGCTAATGTAACAATAGTTTGCGGTAACAATATTGGAAGCTATGCATTTATAGGTGCAGGTACAGTTGTTACAAAAGATGTCCCAAATTATGCTCTCGTAGTTGGAAATCCTTCAAAACAAATAGGCTGGATGAGTGAATTAGGATATAGATTAAATTTTGATAGTAAAGGCAATGCAATTTGTGAAGTGACAAAAGCAAAATATAAGCTTCTCGATGGTTTTGTCGAAAAGTTAAAATAATATGTCTTATTTTGAAAAATTCCTCCCAGACAAAAATTATTTAAAAAACTTTACTACTTTAATTAGTGGTGCTGTTGTAGGTCAAATCATTACCTTTTTACTAGCTCCAATTTTAGCTAGGCTATATTCGCCAAATGAGTTTGGTATTTTTGCTTCTTATTCCGCTACTGTCGCAATTTTAAGTATAATATGTTGTGCCAGATATGATCTTGCAATATTACTGCCTAAAAAAATAAAAGAATCATTAGCAGTTGTTAAAATCTGTCTATTAATATCATTATTAATTTCAATAATATCATTTTTTGTAATATTTTTTTTATGGTTTACTGTTGATTTAAATGAATATAAATTTCTAGTATTTATTCCTTTGGTTATTGTTGTTACTTCTTTGAATATCTCTTTGATTTACTTTCATGATAAACTCTTAAATTTCAAATTAAACTCAATTGCTAGAGCAAGTCAAGCCATGTTTACTGGAGGTGCTGCAATTCTTTTTTTTTATATTTCAAATACAAATGGACTAATTTTTGGTGCAATTTTCGGTCAGTTAATTTGTACATTTTTGTTAATATTTTATTTGCCTTCTCAACATATTAGGGGATTATTTTTTGATTACAATTTTAAAAAATTAAAAATAATTGCATTTAAATATATTGATTTACCCAAACATTCATTAGCACCAAGTTTTTTAAATGTATTTTCGTCACAATCAATAAATTATTTTTTGATTATAGTTTTTGGAACTGTTGTAACAGGAAATTATTATATGTCCTCTAAAATTGTTTTATTGCCTGCAAGTCTTATTAGCGTTTCTTTTACCGAAATTTTTTATCAAAAAATAACTGAAAGGTCAAATAACTTAAAAAAAATATTTCCCTTTGTTTTAAATAATGCATTGTATCTTTTAATTGCAGCATTATTATTATTTTTTACGTTTTATTTTTTTGGATATAATTTATTTATATTAATTTTTGGAAAAGAATGGATCCAAGCAGCTGAATTAATATCTATTTTATCATTTAATATGTTAATTAGAACAATAGTGTCCCCATTAACAATTGTATTTACTGCTCTTGATAGAATAAAACTTGGTGCAATTTGGCAATACTTATATTTTTTTACTTTTAATTTATTAATCTTTTTTCTCTATTATTTTGAAATTGAGTTTATTATAACTCTTAAAATACTAGTTTTCTATGATTTAGTAATTTATTCTATTGCCTTAATTCAAATTTTAATAATATCAAAGCAGTTTGACAAAAAATATGAAAATTAAATAAATTATGAACTGTAAATTTTGCAATGGTTTTTCTAGAAAAACAAATTCATTTAGATTAATGGGAATTCTAAATTCTTCTACCTATCAATGTGATAAATGTTCAAGTATTTTTAGATATCCTAATCCTTCAGATTCAGAGCTATTTAATTATTATTCAAATAGAGGTGATATAAGGTATGAATCTCATGTTGAAGAAAAAATGGCAAAAATTCAGTCAGTTTGCTTACATAATTTTTTTAAATCCATCAATGTTCCAATAAAAGATATAGCTTATTATGAGTATGGATGTGGAAGAGGATGGCTAGTAAATGAGATGAAAAAACTTGGATTAAAATCTACTGGATTTGATCCTGACAAAAAATCCATAGATTGGGGAAGGAATAATTTAAAAGCAAATATTTTTGAGGGTTTCTTAAATTTTGAAACAAATAGTCTAAAGATTAACGATAAAAACATTTTAAATGTAATATCATTAATGCATGTTCTAGAACACCTTTCAAATCCTGTCGAGATTATTGAAAAAATTAAAATAAATTTTAAAGAGCATTACTTATATTTAGAGATACCCGATGGAGAGTTCGAATCGGAAATATTAAAATTAGATACCATTCCTGTTTCATCTTATGGACAGCATTTATCTTCGTTTACTGAAATGGGAATAAAAACTTTATTAAATAATAGTGGATATGAAATAGTGTATTTCGAAAAAAGTGGAAATNAAGACTACTTTAGAAGTTATAAAAAAGTATTGACTTTTTGGAATTTAATTGAAAAAAAATACAAAAAATGGTCAGAAAAAGAATTTTCTGTAAGGGATGTTTTTTTTAGTGGATTTATTTTTTCATTCAAAGCTTTTTGTATTTGGTTATTTACAAGGTTTGAATCTATATTTTTGAAAAAATATAATAGGACAGATTTTCCAGTAATAAGAATTATTAGTAAATATAATAACAAATAAAATTGAAAAAAATTTTAATCACCGATGGCTCATACAAACATACTTTAGGGATCACAAGAAGTTTGGGTAAACTCGGATATAAAATTGATTTAATAGCGTCAAAAAATTCTGTTTCAAATTATTCAAAATATTGTAACAAAGTTGTATACGATGAAAATAGGTTTAAGGAAGAGTTTATTGATGAATTTATAAGTTTTTTAAAAAAACAAGACTACTATTTTTTAATTGCTATTAGTGCATTTTCCGTTGAGCTAATTTCAAAATACTCAAAACGTATTAAGAAGTTAGTCGATATTCATGTCCCTGATATTAAAAAAGTTGAAATATGTTTGAGCAAAGAAAAAACCTATAATCATTTAAAAAAAATTAAAATAAATCAACCTTTAACATGGGATTTTTATAATTATAAGGAATTTTTAAAAGTATTACCTAATATTAAATTTCCTTCCATAGTTAAGAGTAAAAGTGAAATAAATAAAATTGATACAGAATATTATAATTCACCAAAAGAATTATCAAGAAAAGTAAGTGAATTTTTTTATGAAAACAATTCTATTCCAATAATACAAGAAAGAATAACAGGAGAAGGTTATGGTTTTTTTGCTATTTATTTAAATGGCAAATGTAAATCTTATTTTATGCATAGAAGAATTAGAGAATTTCCTGTTATGGGAGGATCAAGTACATGTGCAAAAAGTATTTATGACGAAGATTTGAAAAATGAGGGAATTAAAATTTTAAATCATTTAAATTGGAATGGAGTCGCCATGGTGGAATTTAAGAAATGCCAAAAAACAGGTAAATTTTATTTAATAGAAATTAATCCAAAGTATTGGGGGTCACATGATTTAGCTATAGAATGTGGAATGAATTTTCCTTTATTATCAATTCAACTAATAAAAAATATAAAAAACAATATCCGGCAGGTAAATTATAAAACTGATCAAAAATATCATTGGCCATTTGAGGGAGAATTCATGCATTTTTTAAAAAAACCTTCTTCATTTTTAAATATTTGTTTTGACTTATTGAACTTTAAAGTAAAATCAAACATTGAAATATTAGATTTAAGACCTAATATTTTCTCTTTGTTTTCCAATAATAATTTTAAAATCATTATTTATAATCTTTTTAAAAACTCAAATCCACTCAAATTCTACTTTAGAATAAAATCTATAGGTTTTAAACTAGCCTTTATAAGATTCATAACTGAAACAACTGGAATTCAAATTATGAAATATTCTAAGGTGAATGAGAATATTTTTATTGGATGTCAACATGGTAAATTAGGAAAAATATTTTTAAGCTTTAATGGTATCAATTCATCTATATGTTTGAGAGATGAGTTTGATGACAATCAAAAAAAACTCAATTTTGTTAATCACAGACATTTTCCAATAGTTGAATACCAATCTCCAAGTATTAATCAGTTATTTAATATAACCAATTATATTGATGATCAAGTCTCTAATAAAAATAAAGTTTTTATTCATTGTTCAGAGGGTATAAGTAGAGCATCAACAATCGTTATTGCATATTTAATTACAAAAGGATATTCATTAAATGATGCTATTAAACATTTAAAAAGTATTAGACCTTTTATTAATGTTTTACCATCACAAAAAAAAATTCTTAATCAATTTAGTAGCTCAAATTATGTTATAAAATGATATTATGATTCAAATAATTTCTAATGATAAACTAATAAATGAAAAAAAATATATTTTAAGTATAATTTTTACCGAATTTTTGGGAGTTAAATGGTCTTTAATTACTAAAAATTCTTGTAAGAATTTTGAAATAAAAATCCGTGATTTTGATGATTTTATAACAATGCCTGATATTTTTTTTAACCTAATTTCAAAATGGTATTTTAAAAAACAAAGTCTTCCTAAATCTAATTTTCAACAATGGGATTCCCGTGAATTATCAACAAAAATAAAATTAGTTAACAAAAAGTTACCAATAATATTTGGTAAAAATAAAAAAGATAAAACTGACAAAATATTTTTGCCTATTGATATTATTGGATCTTGTTTTTTTATGCTCACTAGGTATGAAGAGAATGTAATTAATAGTTTTGATATTCATAATCGTTTTTCAGTATTTTCATCATTTGCTAAAAAAGAAGGATTTATTAATAGACCTATCGTTGATGAATATNTTGAAATTTTATGGGTTGCATTAAAAAAAATATGTCCAAAACTTAAAAGAAAAAAAAATAAATATAAATTGTTAGTTTCTTGTGATGTAGACACTCCTTATGAAAGTTATGTAAATAATCTTTTTACAATGTCTAAAAATGTTTTGGGCGATTTTATTAAAAGAAAAAATATTAAGCAAGGTTTATATAAAATTAAAAACTACTTCTATTCAAAAAAAGAAAACTATAAATACGATAAAAACGATAAGTTTAAATGGATGATGAATATAAATGAAAAAAAGGGCAATAAGCTTACATTTTATTTTATTGTTAATAGAAATTTAAAACTTATTGATGGAAATTATGATGTATTTGAACCTAGAATTTTAAAGCTAATCAAAGAAATTAAATCTAGAGGACATGAAATAGGATTACATGCAAGCTACAATTCATATAATGATTTTTCATTATTTAAAAAAGAGACTGAAATTTTTAAAAAGCTAACTAAAGATATTTATTTAGAAAAATATCTAGTAAGACAACATTATTTAAGATGGTCAATTAAAACACCTACTATTCATAATCATTTTGGTTTTAATAATGACTCTTCAGTCGGATACGCAGATTATGTTGGATTTAGATCTGGCACTTCTCATGAATATTCTATGTTCGATTTTTCTTCTAAAAAAAAATTAGATGTAAAGCAAAATCCATTAATATTTATGGAAGGTTCTCTGTTACATTCAAATTATATGAATCTAAATCATTCAGAAGCTTGGAGTCACATTGATATGATTTATAAAAGAATTAGATTATATAATGGAAACTTTACATTATTATGGCATAATTCCAATCTAAATAGACATCTTGATAAAGAGTTTTACACTAATTGTATATCTAAATTTAGCTCTTAATGCATATAGATATTTTATTTATACTTGTATTTTTAATTTTTCCAGTTATTTGGAATTTGATTTTAAAAAGTTTTAAAATCAATATTTTTCAGGTAAGTATTATTTCAATTTTATTTGCTTCAATAGTTGTTTTTCAATACATCGGGATACCTATTTTATACTTTAAATTTGATTATTACAGAGCAATTGATGTAAATGATAGCTTATTAGTCTTCAAAGTTTTTCTTTTTACGTCTATTACAGTGACTCTTTTNTTGTTTGGATATGGATTTTTTAAAAAAACTAATAAATTAAATAAACATAAAAATTTTTCAGTTACTTTATCTAATAATTTTATTTATAAATATTTTGTAATTCTCTTTTCAATTTGTATATATTTTTTAATTAATTATATAAATGTTGTGGGGTTTCAAAATTTAGCAATATCCTCTGTTCTTGGTTATGTTAGTGATAATAATTTAACCTTATTAAGATCTAATATGACTAATGCTTTTACAGGATATCATTGGTATTATTTATTTACAAATAAAATTTTACTTTTTTGCACTTATTTTTTTTATTCTCAATTTCTTATTAAAAAAACATTTAAACACAAATTAACTTTTTATTTGGCATTTTTCACATGTTTAGTTTCCTTAGTTTTATCAACTGAAAAAGGTCCAATTATATTTTTTTTCATATCGATGTTATTGGTATATCTTATAGTGAACAAAAAAAGCATTATACCAATTAAATTAATTTTAAAATTTGTTCCAATATTTATTGTAATTCTAGTGGTTTTTTATATTTTTTTTACGAACATAAAATCATTTGATCAAGCATTAATTTCAGTTTTTAGTAGGACGTTTACTGGTCAAATTCAACCAGCTTACCATTATCTAGAGTTTTTTCCTGAAATCGAACCATTTTTAATGGGTAGAAGCATGACTAACCCAGCAGGTATTTTCCCTTGGGTTCCATATAATATTCCTCAAGAAGTAATGGCTTGGTATAATATGAACGAGTTTAAAAGTGGAGTTATAGGATCTATGCCTACAATTTTTTGGGGTGAAGTGTATGCTAATTTTGGAGTTTTAGGAGTTTTTTCTATTCCTTTTTTAGTAGGTTTTATTCTTGGTTTTATTGATTCTTTAATAAAGAGATTCCCAAGGAATACAACATTTACTGCCTTTTATGTGACAACTATTATGCATTATGTTTCTTTAAGCACAACAAGTCTTTCTAATTTCATTTTTGATATATACATAATAATTCCTTTTATAATATATTTATTTATTGAATTTGTATCAGGTAAAGGTAAAATTATTATAAGAAATTAAAATATCATGAAAATAATTCACTTGACTCATACAGACATAAATTCAGATAATAGAATATTGAAAGAAATTGATGCAATATCAAAAATACCAAATGTAAAAATCTTTGGATTAGGTATAAAATTAAATGAACATAATGCTGAACAAAAAATTACAAAGCATAATGTTAAAATTATTACTCTAAATATTTTAAGCAGAAGACTAAGATTATTACCAAAGATCTTTAGATTTCCATTAGTTTTCATAGAACTCTTCTTTAGATCAATTTTTTATTTATTTAAAATAAGACCACTTATAATTCATTGTCATGACACATTAGTTCTGCCAATTGGCTTATTTTATAAAATATTTAATAAAAAAATACATCTTATTTATGATGCACATGAGCTTGAATCTGAAAAAAATGGACAAACTAAAATTTTATCGCAAATTACATTATTAATTGAAAAATTTGCTTGGAAAAGAATAGACTTATTAATTTCTGTTAGTAAATCAATTATTGACTGGTACATTAAAAATTTGGGGAAAAAGAAATCAATTTTGATTATGAATGCTCCACTAATTACACAAAGTAAAATTAATACTAATAAAAAAAATTACCTTAGAATGAAATATCAAATTCCAGAACAATCTAGAGTTTTTTTGTATGTTGGATTGTTTAGCAAAGGAAGATCAATTGAAAAAATTTTAAAAGTTTTTGTAAAAGAATCTATTAAATCTCATGTCGTTTTTATTGGATTTGGAGATTTAGAAACACTTATTAAAGAACATGAAAGTATTAATTACAATATTCATTATCATCCTGCAGTTAGACATGATAAATTAGTAAGTCTTATTAAACATGCTGATTTTGGTTTATGTTTAATTGAAAACATTTCTTTAAGTGATTATTATTGTTTGCCTAATAAACTTTTTGAATATACCTTTGCTGGAATTCCAATAATTGGTTCAAATTTCCCAGAAATAAAAAAGATTATAGAAAAACATAATCTTGGAGTTACTTGCAATATTAAAAATGAGAATTCAATTATACATAAAATAAAAGAACTTGAAAATCATAAATCCAATTTTAAGTTTAATAATTTATCAATATTAAGTTGGCAAGAACAAGAAAAAAAATTAAAAAATAATTATAAACAACTATTAAATAAATGAAAAATTTTGTACTAATAGGAGCGTCAGGATATATTGCTCCTAGACACATGAAAGCCATAAAAGATACTGGAAACAATTTAATTGCAGCTTTTGATCCATATGACGGCATAGGAATAATGGATTCATTTTTTCCAGATGCTAGTTTTTTCACAGAATTTGAAAGATTTGACAGATATCTTGATATGATAAAAAGGAATGGACAAAAAATTGATTATGTATGCGTATGTAGTCCAAATTATCTTCATGATGCTCATATTAGATTTGGTTTAAAACTTGGTTCTGATGTAATTTGCGAAAAACCAATTGTTCTAAATCCTTGGAATGTTAATTCTTTGATTGAAGTTGAAAAAGAAACCTCTAACAAAATTAATGCAATTTTACAATTAAGACTTCATCCTAGTATAATTAGCCTTCGTGATAAAATAATTAATTCAAGCAGTAATAAGTCATATAATATTGAATTAAAATATATTACCTCCAGAGGAAAATGGTATCATCATAGTTGGAAAGGAGATTATGATAAATCAGGAGGAATATTATCAAATATTGGAATTCATTTTTTTGATATGTTAATTTGGATATTTGGAAATGTTATACAAATAGAAAAAGAATTTGAAGATAAGTCAACAGCAAAAGGAGTAATTGTCTTAGAAAAAGCAAAAGTAAATTGGTTTTTAAGTGTAGATTATGAAAATATTCCTGAACATATAAAGAATAAAGGTTTAAGAACCTACAGAAGCTTAAAAATTGAGAATGAAGAAATTGAATTCTCTAGTGGTTTTACAGATTTACATACTCAAAGCTACGAGCGAATACTAAAAAATGAATCCTTTAGTCTGAAGGATACTTATAAAGCTATAGAATTAGTTAGTAAACTTAGAGAACTTTAAAATAAAAAAATATGTGTGGAATTTTTGGCATAGTGCCTCCCAAAAATAAAATAATTCGTGATGTTGTTTCGAAAAAAAAATTCGACCAATTCTTAATAGCATCTCAAAGAAGAGGAAGAGACTCCAGTGGCTATGTCACACTACAAAATGAAAAAATTAAAATTATTAAGAGAGATATTCCTTTAACTAAGGTGTTAAACTATGACTTAGTAAAAAACACACCATTTTGTTTTGGCCATAGTAGATTAATAACAAATGGATTAAAGGATAATCAGCCAGTCATTTTAGATAAAAATATTTTAGTCCATAATGGAATAATTGTGAATCATGAAGAGGTTTTTGAAAAAAATAACCTAAATAGAAAATTTAAACTTGATAGTGAAGCTATTATTTCAATATTTAATGATTGTAATTCTAAAAATATTTCCACAAAAGATACAATTAATAAAATATTAGAAGAGTGTTATGGGACTATCTCATCTGTCATTTATTCAACAGATGTTAATAAAATGATTTTATTTTCTAATAATGGAAGTTTATATACAGGTTTAAAGAATGATGCTTTGTTTTTTTCATCTGAAGAATATCCTCTAAAAGAAATGGAATGCCATTCTATTAAAAAAGTATTCAAACCAGTTATTTATGATTTGAGTTATATAAAACAAATTAAAAAAGCTGAAATTATTATTGATGAGAGAAATACTAGAAATTTAGATTTGATTCCATCTCTTGGAATTTTAAATGGAAATGAAAATTTACTTCAATACAAAACTCATAATTTAAAAAGATGTACAAAATGTATTTTGCCTGAGACTATGCCTTTTATAACTTTTGACCATAAGGGTGTTTGTAATTATTGTAATAATTATAAGATTCGAAATAATCCAAAGCCATTTAGTGTTTTAGAAAAACTTGTAGAACCCTACAGAAAAAAGGTAGGAGATGATTGTATAATCCCATTTAGTGGTGGTAGAGACAGTTGTTTTGGACTTCACCTTGCTGTTAAAAAATTAGGGATGAAACCAATTACATATACTTATGATTGGGGAATGGTTACAGACTTAGCAAGAAGAAATATTAGTAGGTTCTGTTCTAAACTAGGAGTTGAAAATATTATAGTTGCTGATAATATTGAGTGGAAAAGGAAAAATGTTAGAAAAAATATTAAAGCTTGGTTAAAATATCCTGATTTGGGAATGGTAAATATTTTTACTGCTGGGGATAAACATTTTTTTCGACATGTTCAAGATATAAAAAAACAAACGGGAATTCCAATTGATTTATGGAGTGTAAATCCAATGGAGGTTACACATTTCAAATCAGGATTTATGGGTGTAAAACCTGATTTTGAGGAAGATAAGGTTTACTCCAATGGTTGGATAAAACAACTAAAATATCATTCACTTAGATTTAGATCTATGTTAAATAGTCCTTCATATTTTAACTCAACAATTTTTGATACTTTACAAGGAGAATATTACAGGAGTTTTTTAAAAAAGAAAGATTATTTTCACATTTTTGATTATTATGAATGGAGCGAAGAAGAAATAAATAAAACTATTATTGAAGATTATAATTTTGAGATGGCTCCAGATACGACTACCACATGGAGAATAGGAGATGGTACAGCTGCGTTTTATAATTATATTTACTATACACTTTCAGGGTTATCAGAACACGATACCTTTAGAAGCAATCAAATTAGAGAAGGACAAATTACCAGAAAAAAAGCATTAGAATTAGTAGAAATTGAAAATCAACCTAGATATCAAAATATAGTTTGGTACTTAGAGGCAGTTGGTTTAGATTTTCATAATGTTATTAAAACAATTAATAGAGCTAAAAAATTATATTGAATTTGATGTCAAAAAAAATTTTAATAATATCAAAATATGCTTCTACACTTGAGTTTGGATTTGAGACTAGGATAGCTACAATAGCTAGGAATATGCAAAAATTAGGTAATGAAATTACTATAGTTACATCTGATTCTAATCATTTTGCAAAATTCGAAAAATTTAAAAAAACATTTAATGTTCTTATACATAATAATCTAAAAATTATTTGTATAAGAACATTAAAATATAAAAAAACAATTTCTGTTTTAAGGGTATTAAGTTGGATTGATTTTGAAATAAAGTTATTCTTCATGAACAAAAAAAACTTTTTTAATAAACCCGATGTCATAATTGTATCATCTCTTTCATTAATAACAATAATTAATGGCTTAATATTAAAATTATTTTATAATTGCAAGCTTGTTTTTGAAATTAGAGATATTTGGCCTTTAGTTGCAGTTGTTGAAGGAGGTTATAGCAAGTATAATCCTTTAATAATAATGTTGTCAATTGTTGAAAAAATTGGTTACAAATATTCTGATTTAATTGTTGGAACAATGCCTAATTTAACTCCTCATGTACAAAATATTAGTGGAAAAAAGAAATCAGCTGAATGTATACCTTTTGGATATAAATTTAAAAAATCAATCAACAATAATTTAAAAGGCAGATTATTAACTTATAGAAGTTTTATAGATTCAAAATTTACTATTGCATATGCTGGAAGTATTGGCATGTCAAATGGCTTAGAGACATTTGTTGAAGTAATTAAAAAAATGAAAAAAAATAAAAATATAGGATTTATTTTTATGGGTGATGGATCTTATAAAAATCAAATTCAAGAAACTCTTAAAGAAAATGATAACGTTATTTTTATGCCAAAAGTTCAAAAATCTGAAGTTCAATATTATTTAAAAGAATTTGATGTGTTATATTTTTCTTCCTTAAAAAGTAAAGTATGGGATTATGGATGGTCTCCCAATAAAATTATTGATTATATGGTATCAGAAAGACCTATAATTGCATCTTATAGTGGATATAAGTCAATGATAAATGAAGCAAAGTGTGGCGAGTTTGTTGAAGCAGAAAATGAAATTGTTTTAGAGAATATGATTATTAAATTTTCTAAATTTAATAAAACTCATTTAAATAATATTGGAGCTAGAGGAAGGAAATGGATTGAGTTAAATAGGAGTTGGAATTTAATAACAAAAAAATATTTAAAAATTATTAATAATCTTTTTGATTAATGAAAAATTCTGTTTCGATCATTGGATATTCAGGACATGGTTATGTTTGTTTGGATATTATTAACAAACTAAATATTGATGTAAATGGTTATTATGATTTGAAAAAAAATCTCCATAACCCATATGGTTTAAATTATTTAGGTTTAGAAAATAATGCAGAAAAAGGCGAACAATTATTTGTTTCTGTAGGAGATAATTTAACAAGAAAAAATATCACATTAAAATTATCTGAAAGTAAAAAAAATTTAGATATATCACTTATCCACCCTAACTCTTCAATTTCTAAATTTTCAAAAATTTCTAATCAGGTTCTTATTTGTTCAAATGTTGTAATAAATACATTAGCAACAATTAAAACAGGTTGTATAATTAATTCATCATCTGTTATTGAACATGAATGTTTTATTGATGAATTTTCACACATAGCTCCATCTGCTACCTTGTGTGGCAATGTTAAAATAGGTAAGTTATGTTTAATCGGTGCTAATTCAGTTATTTTACCAAATTTAATGATTGGTGACAATACAATTATAGGAGCAGGTACAGTAGTTACAAAAAATATACCTCCAAATTCAATAGTATATGGAAAATATCAAAAAATTATAAGTAAATGAAATATGATTTTACCATAATTGGAGCTGGTATAGTAGGTTTGTCTACAGCTTTTAGTCTGAAAAAAAAATATCCAAATTCTAATATTGCAATATTAGAAAAAGAAAAATCTTTTTCTATACATCAATCTGGTAATAATAGTAATGTAATCCATTCTGGGATATATTACAAACCAAATTCAAAAAAGGCATTAAATTGTAAAAAGGGATATGATTTATTATTAAATTTTTTAAAAGAAAACAACCTGCCTTATGAAATTTGTGGGAAATTAATAGTTGCTATTAATGAACATGAAGAGGTTGAGTTAATGAAAATTTTCAAAAATGGAAAACTAAATGGATTGCAAGATTTAAAAATTTTAAATAAGAAAGAAATTTGGAAATATGAACCAAATGTCAATGGATTTAAAGCAATACATGTTCCTAAAGCTGGAATAACAGATTATAAACTGGTTTCAAAGAAAATATATGATATTCTTATTGAGAATAATGTAAAGTTTTTTTTTAATCATAAAGTAAAAGATATAATTATAAATAAAAAAGAAATACAAGTTTTAGTTGAAAATAATAAAATAATAGAGTCAGATTATGTGATCAACATAGGGGGTTTATACTCAGATAAGTTGGCTAGATTAACAACCAAAATTGAACATAAAATAGTTCCATTTAGAGGTGAATATTATGATTTAAAACCATCAGCAAGTCATTTAGTCAAAAACCTAATTTATCCAGTCCCAAACCCAAATTTCCCTTTTCTTGGCGTCCATTTTACCAGAACAGTTAGTGGAAAAATTGAGTCTGGACCAAATGCTGTATTTGCATTTAGCAGAGAAGGATATAGTTTTTATGATTTTAAAATTAAGGATTTTATTGAATCAATATTTTACTTAGGATTTATTAAAATAGCGTTTAGGTATTGGAAAGATGGATTAATGGAAATATATAGATCTATAAATAAAAAAGCATATTTAAAATCAATGCAAAAATTGATACCAAGTATAACAATTGATGATATTGAAAAGGGAGGCTCTGGTGTGAGAGCTCAAGCTATAAAAAAAAATGGAGATATGGTAGATGATTTCTTAATAACAAAAAATGGTAAAGTTATAAATGTTTGTAATGCTCCATCACCAGCAGCCACAGCATGTTTTGCAATTGGTGAAGAAATAACTAATTTAATATAATATGAATAAAATTTTAATAACTGGAGGAGCTGGATATATTGGTTCAGTCTTGGTAAGAAAGCTTTTAAATAGGGGATATTTTGTCAGAGTTATTGATTCTTTAAAATGGGGAGGTGAATCTCTTTTTGATGTCATGACAAATAGTAATTTTGAAATTATAAAAGGAGATATTAGAAATATTAACGATGTTAAAAAATCACTTGTTGGTATTGATTCTGTAATTCATCTTGCAGCTATTGTAGGTGATCCAGCTTGTAAAAAGTTTTCAGAAGAAGCTAATGAAACAAATTGGAATGCATCCGTTAGTCTATTCGAGGAGTCCGAAAAATGTGGAGTTAAAAAATTTATTTTTGCATCTACTTGTAGTAATTATGGAAAGATGAAAGATAATGATGGATATGTCAATGAAGATTCAGAATTGAATCCTGTATCATTATACGCAGAATTAAAAGTTAAATTTGAAAATTTTTTACTTAATAGAAATAAAGATTCTAATATATGTTCTACAGCTCTAAGATTTTCTACTGTTTATGGTTTTTCACCTAGAATAAGATTTGATTTAACAGTTAATGAGTTTACAAGAAATATGGTTATTGATAATTTTCAAGAAATATGGGGTGAACAGTTTTGGAGACCATATGCGCACGTGGATGACTTGTGTAGGGCTACAATTTTGGTTTTAGAATCTGAATATGAAAAGGTTAAATCAAAAGTTTTTGGAGTTGGTGATACATCAGAAAATTATCAAAAAGGAATGATTATTAGAGAAATTAACAAACTAGTGAGTGGAAAAATAAAATATGTAGACTTAGATGAAGATCCTAGGGATTACAGGGTAGATTTTTCTAAAATTAAAAATGAACTAGGATTTAAAATTTCAAAAACAGTTCCTGATGGTATTATGGAAATAAAAAAAATTGTGGAATCAGGTGTAATTTTAGACTGTTACTCTGATAAATTCAAAAATATTTAATAAATGGTATTACTTTCAGGTCCAAATCTTTCAGGTAATGAGTTAAAATATATTAAAGATTGTATTGATACTGGTTGGGTCTCATCTGTTGGTTCATATGTAACTGATTTGGAGAACTCAGTTTCAAAATATGTTGGATCTAAATATGCTGTTGCTATGTCTAGCGGAACAACAGCACTTCACTTATCACTCAAAATATTAAACATTCGTAAAGATGACTACGTAATTGCTCCCAATCTTACATTTATTGCAACATTGAATGCTATTAAATACACAAATGCAAATCCAATTTTAATAGATGTTGATGAAAAATCTTGGCAAATGAACTTAGATTTATTAGAAAAATTTTTGAATAATAAAACTAGGCAGGTTAATGGCAAATGCACTTACAAGGAAGATGGTAAAATTATTAAAGCTATTGTTGCCGTGCATGTCTTAGGAAATATGTGTGATATGCTTAGACTAGTTAAAATTTGTGAAGCATATAATATATTATTAATTGAGGATGCAGCCGAATCTTTAGGTTCAAAATTTAAAGGCAAGCATTCGGGTACATTTGGAAATGTAGGATGTTTCAGTTTTAACGGAAATAAAATTATAACATGTGGAGGTGGAGGTATGATTGTAACAAATGATGAAAATATTGCAAAGAAGGCAAAACATCTTTCAACTCAAGCTAAAGCAGATAGTTTCGAATATTTTCATGATGAAATTGGCTATAATTATAGATTAACAAATGTTTCAGCGGCAATTGGACTAGCTCAAATGGAACAACTAGATAAATTTATTAAAAACAAACACTATATAAAAGATTTTTATATTAACAGCTTTAGAAATATTGGTGACATTACATTTCAAGCAATTAATGATGATGTTTTTTCAAATTGGTGGTTATTTACAATAAGATCAAAAAAACAAAAATCATTATTGGAATCATTGAATAAAAACAAATTACAATCAAGACCTTTTTGGATTCCGATGAATAATTTACCAATGTTTAAAGAGGATTTGTATGTAACTGAAGAAAACATTTCAAATTTGATATATAAATCTGCATTAAGTATACCATGTTCAACAAATATTAATCAAGAGGAATTATTAAGAGTAGTAGAGTGTATTAAGAAAGAATTTTAATTTAATGTATATATATGTAAAGAGATTTTTTGATATTTTTTTTAGCTTAATTTGCATCTTAATTTTTTTACCAATTTTTATAATTGTATCTCTTATTTTAAAATTTTCAGGAGAGGGAGAAGTATTTTATCTTCAAAAAAGACTGGGCTTTAAGATTAAAAAATTTTCTA
>NZZP01000001.1 GCA_002698665.1 Gammaproteobacteria bacterium
ATGCAGTTACTTGCATATTATGTAGCTATTGAAAAGAAAACAAATATCGACCAACCGCGTAACCTTGCTAAATCAGTAACGGTGGAGTAGTTAACTTTGGACAGGATGAACCACCTAGATCATTCAGTTCACGCAAACCAATTTTAAAAGCAGATGATGAAATGTGGTTATACCCATGCAATAATGAAGATGACTGGGTACTAAAAGAAATTGAGAGAATATTCAGATTCTTATATGAAAGGAGAACTAGATGTTAAATGTATATTTATCAGGTGAAATTCACTCTAACTGGAGAGAAGAAATAATTGGGTTATGTGAGAAAGAGAGGTTAGAAATTAATTTCACCTCACCAGTAACTGATCATGAAGCGTCAGATAATTGTGGTATTGAAATACTTGGAGGTGAAGATAATAATTATTGGAAAGACAACAAGGGCGCAAAGATTAACTCAATAAAGACTAAAAAGTCTATAGAGGATTGTGACGTAGTAGTCGTAAAGTTCGGAGAAAAATACAAACAATGGAATGCTGCATTTGATGCCGGCTTTGCATCAGCTTTAAATAAATCTATGATTGTAATACATAACGACGACCATCAGCACGCATTAAAAGAAGTTGATGCAGCAGCTTCTGCAGTAGCTAAAGATCAATATCAAGTTGTTAGAATACTTAAATACATTATCAATGGAAATTTATAGACTATGTGCGGAAGATATACCCTTAAAAATGACAAGCAAGTTAAAAAGCTTCATGGTATATCAATAAATAGAAGCTATAATATTTCACCAGGCAATACTGTTGATCTACTTGCCTCTGGTCACATGCAAATAAAATGGAGTTATTCACCATCATGGGCTAAATCTCACATGAATTTAATTAATGCGAGATTTGAGACTATTCATGAAAAACCATCTTTTAAAGATGCAAAACGATGTGTATTTATTGTTGACGGTTGGTATGAGTGGCATCGTTTTTTTAATTACAAAAAAAGAGAGGATGTTAAGCAAGCTTATTATCATCATCTAGATGGAGATATATTTTATTTGGCTGGCCTTCATAATAATGAAGGATGCTGTATCGTTACCAGAGAAGCATCAGAGAAATTTAAGGATATTCATCACAGACAACCTCTCTTACTTTTGCACGAACAAGTATCTGATTGGCTTTCAAGCGAACCATTTATCAAAGACAGGTGTTCTTCATCTATAATCATTGATAAGGTTTCATCATTGGTAAATTCTCCTAAGAATAACTCTCCAGAATGTATAGTTCCAGTTTAGATGATGTCAAAGAAATTTACTAAAACGGAAATAAGTGAAATTATTGAGATGGCTTTATCTGATGATATCCCGTTTAAGGTAATTGAGAAGACCCATGGTATTAATGCTGATCAGATAAAAAGAATTATGAGGCAGAATATTTCAGCTAGTTCATATGAGACATGGAGAAAAAGAGTTAAACTTTTTTCAACAAGGCGCAAACATTACAAATAATATTTTTTGATGCATATGCTAATACATCTGAAATAAATATATGGTAATGTAATGTATTATGACCGAAGATAAAGAGAAAATAATAATCACCCAATATGTTCAAAATTATGGAAGTATGAGTATTATTTTTGGTTTTATTGGTATTTTTCTATTGTCATTTATACTAAGTCCTATAGCTTTCATTTTTGGAGTCTTAGCTGTCATAAATAAGGAATATATAGCAGGATTGCTAGGTATATTATTTGCTGTTTTAGGGGTGCTTACTTCTCCTATTTTGATGGCAATCATCAATATGCCAACTATTACTTATATTAGAAATGGAGTTGTATTATAAATACTTATGGATAGATAGTAACTAAAATAACATTAAATAACTTGAAAACTCATTAATTAAGAACATACTTAGAAATAAGGAGGGGAGATTATGATACTTTCAATTATAGTATTTTTTTTCTTAATCTGGTTATTTTGTTGTGCATTTGAAGAAAAGTAATACATGAACGATATTGTAAAAAAAAGAGTAATAGACTGGGACAAGCAGCTAAGGAAAGAAAGAGATTTAAAAAATAATCTTGGCGAGGAATGGTCATTATCTGATGTAAAAGAGCTAACAGGAAGCTACAGAAGGTTAACAGATAAAGATAAAGAAAAAATTGGTAAAGGTATACTCCATCAATGCGAAGAATTTTATCTATCTCTAGACACTATGTCTCGCAATGCTTACAACGAAATATGTAAAAGTAGATCTTCAGCTCATTTTTCTAAAGATACCGATAAATCTAAATTTCTTTTTTGGGATGAAAAGCTTAAAGAGTTTAAAAAAAATAATGGATGGGAGAGATATAAAAATATAGATCAAAAATAATTATTTAAGCACTTCATTAAGTTTCTTCTCTAAGTCACGTTCATAAAAATCACAATTAGCCGTAAGTACGTATTCTGTTAAAGGTCTGGTATATTTCAATGACTTAGAATCTAAAAAGCTATTAAAACTTCCGCAACCTTCATCCGCACTGTATTGTGATATTGCAATTGTATTCCTTGCTAAGGAATAACAATGTAACGTTTTCTTTACATATTCTTTATCATAATTATTTAACAATATATTATATTTGTATACTTGCTTTGAATCGGAGAATACAAACCCTCCTTTTACAGCAAACTTTTCAGTGCTACATATCAGTGATTTACCGATAAAAGTATTAGCTGATGTTGAATCAGACATCAATATCATACCGAACATAAACACAAAATAAGAAATTTTATTAACCATCATTTGTTATCTTTTTCATATCTTTTAATAATTAAACCCAACATATCTTTTGTTTTCTTATTAACCTTATTCAGGTTTGTGATTATAGCTGTATCTAAACAAACCGATATAGGGTCATTTGGTATATTATTATTATTTAAACTGTCTGCTAATAATGGGATTAATGCCTTTGCTTTTTTAACATTCTCATGTAGTATTTCAATCATTTTACCTATATCAACATCCATATATTCATACTTATAACAGTCATAGTCAGTTACCATGCCAATTGTTGCATACCTAATTTCTGCCTCACGTGCTAATTTTGCTTCTGGCATATTTGTCATGCCAATTACATGACCGCCTAAACTCTTAAACATCTTTGATTCTGCATATGTTGAAAATTGAGGACCTTCAATTGCTACATATGTTGTAGCATATTTATATTTGTACTTTAGTTTTTTGACAACCTTCTCGCACTCAGAAGAGAGAGTCTGACTTACAGGCATGGCCATTGAGACATGTGCCACCATATCGGCATCAAAAAATGTATTACATCTCTTATATGTTTTATCTATAAATTGATCACTAATTACTAGCATGCCCGGGTGTATAGAATCATCTAGTGAACCCACAGCTGAAAAAGATACAATATCAGTAACACCGTACTTTTTTAAAGCATATATATTTGCTCTATAATTTATTTTAGATGGGGCAATATTATGCTCAGTACCATGTCTAGATATAAAGCAAATATTCAAGTCACCTAGCTTTGCTATTGTAAGTTTAGATGATGGTTTGCCCCAGGGTGTTTCTACATCTACTAACTCTACATCATTGAACATCTCAATATCATAAAGACCACTACCACCAATTATGCCTAAAACACGAGGATTCATATCACATCTTACACTTCAAAATACTTATGACACAATTTTCTTTTTATTGGATTTTTTCCAAAAGAAATGATTTTTTTGCTTTAAACTCTTCCTCAGTTATTATCCCATCATTTTTAAGGTCCGAGAGCATTCGGATTTGTTTAATGATTTTTTCATTACCATCATCTGCATCAGAATTATTAGATTTGAGTAATTCTATATCTTTTTTAATATTTTTTATTTCATCATTGGTTTTGTTATCAGATTTCTCATCTAGTACTCGGCCTTCTAAAATTTTGTTCATCAATGAATTTTTTCTCTCCTCCTCGGTCTTTTTTGTATGTCCTATCTTGTTATTAGGTCCAGGTCTTTTTACAGAATCTGAATACACAGGAGCAGCGAAAATGATTATCATTAACATGCAAAATATTTTATTCATATTTTTTATCATAGTTATATTATAGTGCTATTCATTCATATTTACTAATGATATAGTTTACCCATGGAAAATTTAAATAAAAAAGAAACCATAGATATACTTAACAAGATAATGCAGTACGAGCTATCTGGCGTAGTTAGATATACTCATTATGCTCTGATGGTCACAGGAAGAGATCGCCTGAGTTTGACACAGTTTTTCAAAGAACAAGCTAATGAGTCGCTTTTACACGCACAACAAGCTGGCGAACTAGTCACTGGATTAGATGGACATCCATCTGTAGAAATATCAATCATTGAAGAATCTAACAAACATGATTCAATTGATCTTCTAAATGAGAGTGCATCACATGAACAAAAGGCTGTTTCTTTATACAAAGAATTAGTAGAGGTTGTTGACGGCAAAAGCATATATCTTGAAGAATATGGGCGTGAAATGATTAAGGCTGAAGAAATACATAGTATCGAGATACAAAAGATGCTGAAAGATTACAGTACTTGATTCGCTACTTCACAAAACTTTCTTTAGAAAATTTATTATCTCAACTCTAGTTCTTTCTGTAGCTTCGGCATTATATTTAACTTTGACACCTTTACTGGAGCAATTATTTAGAGTTTCTGCAGACTTTTCAGGACCATCAATAACCTGGCCGCTTAATGTTACTATTTTTCCATTTTGATTAATCGTAAGAGTGCAGTCATCATTTATTACATGTAAACTTGGTAACTTGTCAAATGTGAAGCCAAAAAATAAAAAAGGGTTATCAAATCCATGCCTTGCTCCTTCCATTGAAATATGTTCAATATTATCATTAAATTTTTTATATATATTTATACATGCCTTCTCTGGTGTTAAATCATCAGATGAACCTGTAATCATTAATAGTGGTTCATTTATAGGAGCATTTTTTTCAAAAGTGAAACCACAATATGGATAGATAGCAACACTAGCGTCAAAGATATTTTTACCGCCATCAATGAAATTTGTTATATTTGTGAAATGAGACAGTATTGGTCCTACGCCACCTTGGGACCAACCTATATAAGCAACTTTATTAATTTTCTTGTTAGTTTTAATTAATGCTAATGCTTTATATGCATCATTCATAAAAGTTATACCAGACACCTTTGAGAAAGTTTTGTCATATTTAATATTCCTGCCCATGTAATGATCTAATTGAAATACGACATATCCCTGTTCATTAAGGAATTTCACATATTTTTCATGATACCTTCTAACACCACCTGATCCGTGAGACAGTACTATGGCATTATAAAAATCTTTTTTTTCTTTTGGAAAATTTAGTTTTCCATGAATCACAATATTTTGTTTATTTTGGAAGTCAAAATCATAACTATCTATTGTTTCAAAGCAAACTATTTGATTAGTATCTCCTTGCAGCCTGTCCAAAATAGCATCTTCATTAAGGCATGGATTATCCTTTTGACTAAAAAGTCCTTTCAGTGCAGTTAATATTACTAATATAGATACAATCTTCATAATCAATAAACCAATTGCTACTTTTATTTATAGTTTCGCAGCATTTTTTTTATTAATTATAGATAATGTCTCAAACAGTTGGTTATCTTTATCGTATGGAGTTGGCAGGGCAACTAATTTATCTTGGTCGTATTTTACTTCTACATCAGGCTTTATACCATTTGTATGTATATCTCTGCCAAGTGGTGTGAAATACTTAGCTGTTGTAAGTTTTAATGCTGATCCATCAGATAACTCTTGAATAGTTTGTACAGACGCTTTGCCATATGATTTAGTACCCATAATAGTTGCTCTTTTATTATCTTGAAGAGCACCTGCTACGATTTCTGATGCAGATGCAGATCCCTCATTTATAAGAACAAATAACGGTAAGCCATTTAATATGTCTTGAGGTGTGGCAAAGTATTCTAGTTTAGAATTTATCGTTCTTCCATTTGTGTAAACAATTTTTCCTTGTTGTAAAAATAAATCAGTTATACCTACAGCAGCCCCAAGGACACCGCCAGGATTATTTCTTAAGTCTAGAACCATGCTGGTCATATTTGGGTTCGTTTTTTTTAATTTATATATTGCACTTTTAAGATTGCCGGTTGAGTTAGACTGAAAACTAGACAGTCTTACATAACCAACATTATCAAACATGTTAGTTTTAATGCCTTTTGAAACTATGATTTGTCTAGTTATGTTGAAAGTTAATGGACTCTTTTCACCTTTTCTTATCACAGTAATAATTGTTTTCGTACCTGGTTCACCACGCATCAGCTTTACCGCATCACCAATCTCCATGTCTTTTAGTGACGTTTCATCAACTTTTGTGATTAAATCTCCTGCCTTGATACCAGCTCTTTGTGCCGGAGTGTCATCTATGGGACTTATAACCTTTACAAATCCATCTTCGGTGGTTATTTCTATACCAAGACCACCAAATTTTCCAGTTGTGCCAATTTTAAGCTCATTAAAATCATCACTACTTAAAAACGAAGAATGAGGGTCAAGACCTGACACCATGCCTTTAATAGCTAGATTGAAAAGTTTTTGGTCATCAACCTCGTCAACATATTGTTCCTTAATGCGGCTAAAAATATCAACAAACTGCTCTATATTTTCTGCTGGTACACGTTCTTGAGACAATATGTGATTATTTGGTAGAGACATGGACAATGCCATGAACAATATTGTAGGGAATAATCTAAATTTTTTGGTGAAATAACTCATATTCATCATATTACTGAAAATAATAACATTTTATTGCTTTATTATCTTATTAGTTTTGTCTAATATAGGTATATATTAATAAATAGATTACCTATATGGAAACAGAAAACCTAAGTAGTGCTTCAAGTAATAATCTTACAGAGCTAGAGCAACAAGTTCAAGAGGATGTTGAGACAGCATCTAGATCGCTTAAAGCCATGTCTCATCCACTTAGACTGATGATATTGTGTAAACTGGGTGAAAGTGAATTCAGTGTTCAAGACATTGTGGATAATGTAGGAACATCACAAAGCAACATATCACAGCATTTAGCAATACTTAGAGACAAAGGCATCCTGTCAGCTAGAAAGTCAGCAAATAAAGTCTTTTATAAAGTAAGCGATATAAAAACATTAAAACTCATTGAAATGATGAGAGAAGTATTCTGCTCACATTAACGATATTTACAGGGTTCAAGATTGTTAGAGTTAATAAATAATAATTTAATTTTATTCATATCATTGTTTATAGTTATAGTTTTAATAGTAAATTTAGAACTAAAAGCTATGTTTGGCAAAGTAAAAAAAGTCTCATGCGATGAATTAACAAAGTTAATAAATGGGTCAAAAGTTTTACTGATAGACATGCGGACTGAAGACGAATATAAAAGTGGTCATATAATTTCAGCTAAAAATTACAAAATGGAAGATCTTGATGATATAAAAATTAACCAAGATCAAACAGTAGTTGCATACTCAACATCTGAGGCAGATGGGTCAAAGGTGGCGCATCAGCTTTCTAAAATAAACAATATACAAACATATTATTTAGAAGGTGGTATTAATTCCTGGCTCGAAAATAATATGCCTTTAACTGGAGAAAAGTAAATGGCTGAAAATGAAATAAAATTTTTCGTAAAAAGAATATTTACAAAAGACCTCTCTTTAGAGTCGCCAGAGACTCCACAGATATTTGATAATATTAAAGCTACACCAAAAATAGCTTTTAACTTAGATACATCTATTGCTACTTTAGATGATATTACTTATGACATTACACTTAATATTAATGTCAAAGCTGAGACAGATGACAAAACTATTTACTTAGTCGAGGTCAAGCAATCTGGTTTATTTGTTATTGAAGGTGCTGATGATGAGCTTAAAGATGGGTTTTTAAATATTCGTTGTCCAGAAGTACTTTTCCCATATGCAAGAGAAACAATATCATCTCTTATCCAAAAAGCGGGCTTCCCACCAATTTTTATAGCGCCTATAGATTTTAATGCGTTATATCAACAAGAGCTTTCAAAAAAAAGTAAGCAATAAATGTCACAAGTATTCCGTATTATAGGTGCTGGAGAATGGGGCTTATCATATGCTAATCATCTCGCAAACTTAGGGGTAAATGTTGAGGTTTATATACGTAACCCATCTACTATTTCTATGTTACAAAGCACTAGGAGCATAAAAAATATCAATCTTGAGCTTCATAAAGACATTAATTTATACTTACTGAATGACATACTTACCAAGAATGAGTCGGAAAATATTATAAATATTTTAGCACCATCAAGTAGTGGTTTTTCCGATATACTAAGTACTTATTCAGCATATTTTAATCAATATGAATCACTCACATGGTTAACAAAAGGCCTGGATCATGATTCAGGTTTATTGTTCCATACCCTGATTAATGATTTATTATCACCAAGTATCAACAAGGCTATATTATCAGGCCCAAGCTTCGCATCAGATTTAAATAGTAAAAAAAATATTAGCATAAGCATTGCATCTACATCTAAAGAGTTGATTAAAATAATATCTGATGCGTCTGTAACTAATTATTTTGATTTGGCCCCGACAAATAATATTATAGGTGTTGAGATTTCCGGGATACTAAAAAATATATCTGCTATCATAGCTGGAGCTCTAACAATTAATGGGTATCCTGATGAATATATTAAAAATTTAATAGCAAAATCACAACATGAAGTACAAGTTATGAGCGAACATCTATTGTCTCTAGAAAAAAACCATCAATCAGATATTATATTAGATAATATAATTGATAGCCCAGCATGTAATGGAGATATGCATTTAACTTGTTTTCATGATACTTCTAGAAATAGGCAGCTTGGGCTCAAACTGAAATCCAATTATGATGTCAAAAAAGCCTTAAAGAGTATTGGCACTGTCGAAGGTTACTCGTCAACATATACATTATATAATAATCCAGAACTTTATAAGAAAAATATAATTGTAGAAACTGCATATAATATACTGTATAAAAATTCTGATATAGATACGCAGTTAAAGTCTTTATTTTTGTAAATCCTTAATCTTTCTTGCAAGTGTATTTCTGCCCCACCCGAGTAATTTTGCGGCTTCAATTTTTGTGTTATTAGTTGCACGAAGTGACTCATCAATTAATATTCTTTCCATCAGTAGCCCAACAGTCTTAAGGGTATCCTTATCTTCAGTAAGTTGCGTTCTTATAAACTGTTTAAGCGAGTCTTCCCAGTTTATTTGTCCATCGTCCTTAGTATCTATTTTGCCATTATCAAACATATCATCTGGTAAATCATCTAAATTAATTTCCGAGGAAGCACTCATAACAGTTAAATATGTACACATATTTTCAAGTTGTCTAACGTTTCCGGGCCAATCAAATGCAACAAGAAAATCTAATGTTTTAGAATCAATAGATTTTTCGTCAATATTTAATTCCTTAGACGCAGCACTAAGAAAATATTTTATTAATGCAGGTATATCTTCTCTTCTTTTTCTCAATGGGGGTAAATTTAACTTAAACACATTTAGTCGGTGATATAAATCTTCTCTAAATTTAGATGTTTTAATTAATTCCTCAATGGATTGGTTTGTTGCCGCAATAATCCTTACATCTGACTTAATTGGTCTATGTCCACCAACTCTATAGAATTCTTGGCTTGATAAGACTCTCAATAATCGTGTTTGTAACTCTGGGTGCATATCTCCAATCTCATCTAGAAATAAAGTACCTTCCTGTGCTTGTTCAAACCTACCTATTCGTTGTGCTTGAGCTCCGGTAAAAGCACCTTTTTCATGACCAAAGAGTTCAGATTCAAGAAGATCATGAGGAATTGCCGCAACATTAATTGCTACAAACGGTTTAGAGCTTCTAAGACTGTTTTCATGGACTGCTTGAGCTATTAGTTCTTTACCTGTGCCTGACTCTCCACGAATTAAAACTGTTATGTCTGAATTGGAAATTTTACCGATCGCTTTAAAAACATTTTGCAATGATTGCGCTTGGCCTATAATTTTTGATGATTGTTTAGGGGCTTTCTCAGGAGCATCACTCTCGCGCAAATCTGTATTATTTAGTGCTTTCATTGCAAGTGTTTTAATTGTATCTACATCAAATGGTTTCGGTAGATATTCAAAGGCCCCACCTTTATAGGCAGATAACGCATTATCAATATCAGAATGAGCAGTCATCACGATAGTTGGCAGCCCAGGAAATTTTTCTGAAATCTTTTGCAATAATTCAAGACCTGACATACCTGGCATTTTAATATCCGTAATTATTAAGTCTGGCTTGTCTGAGTTTAGGGCGAGTAAGGCTTCTGATCCACTCGGAAAGGTTTCTATAGAAAAACTTTCTTCTAGAGCACTTCTACAAATCGTTCTAATGCTTTCTTCATCATCAACTACCCAAAGCTTAGATTTTAACATGAAGAACTCCAAGGGATGATAAGTGAAAACACAGTCTCTTTATTTTGACTCTTACATTCAATAATTCCATTATTTTGCATAATAATAGACTGTGCTATTGTTAATCCTAGCCCCATGCCTTCATTTTTGGTTGTAACCATTGGATAAAATATTTCTTTAAGTTTATTTTTGGGTATACCAATACCATTATCAATTACATCTATTTTAATAACTAGGTCGTGCTTTATATCGCCAATGGTGTATTTGAGTATTGGCCTAGTTTTAATAGAAACTTTTCCATCTTTATTGATAGCTTGAATAGCGTTTCTTATAACGTTTATAAGAGCTTGTATAATTTGATTTCTATCAATGTACAGTTGTGGAATACTAGGGTCATAGTCTTTAGCAAAAACAACATCTCGATTATCAGCATCATACTTAAATAATTCAATAACATGCTCAGTTACTTCATGAATATTTAGTAAATTTCTTTCTGAGGATGGAATAGGTGATGACATTGCATTAATAAGTTTCAGTAATCTTTCAGATTCTTTTCTGATAATTTTTGTAAATTTAGCCTGGGACTCTTCCTTAAGTGTTTTATCTAATAGTTGAGCGGCTCCCATGATACCTCCAAGCGGATTTTTAATTTCATGTGATAGGCCCTTAACCATTTCTCGTGTCGCCTTTTGCTGATCGATTAAATTTTGGTCTAATGATATATTATAAAGCCGTCCTGTCTCATTGAGCTCCATTAATAAAAACTTATCATTGTCAATATCAAAGCTAGAGATGTTACAGTCTACTATCTTTTCAACACGGTCAAAGTTTTTAAATTTTAGGTCTCTTAACATAACAGATTGTCCATCATTAGAAACACTTTTAATGTAAGAAAGTAGACTAACATCCTCACTCTTTAGGGAGGATATATCTTTCAAATCTGATGATGTTCCTAGTAAATCAATTGCAGCCGTATTTGTATATACATAATGATAAGATGAATCCAGTATGATAATAGCTGTCCTTAAATTATCAAGTAGCTCATAACGTGTTGTCATTTTTTGTTGTATGTTCTTTATACTGGTATTCATTATACGTATTCAGGCTGCCCATTTACTGGGCAGCCTAAGATTTTATAAGCTATAGTACATTTCAAATTCACAAGGATGAGTTGATTTTCTCAGTCTTTGTACCTCTTCATACTTGAGGCCAATATAAGAGTCAATCATATTATCTGTGAATACATCACCTGCTTTGAGAAACTCTCTATCCTTATCAAGCGCTTCAAGTGCTACATCTAGACCAGGCGCCACAGTAGGAAGCATTTTTTCTTCTTCTACTGTTAGTTCGAACAGGTCCTGATCCATAGCTTCACCTGGACTGACTTTATTTTTGATGCCATCTAAGCCAGCCATCATCATTGCGCTAAAAGCAAGATATGGATTAGCAGTTGAATCTGGAAACCTTACTTCAATGCGTCTTGCTTTATCACTCATAACGTATGGTATCCTAATTGCTGCAGATCTATTTCTCGCAGAGTAGGTCAAAATAACAGGCGCTTCAAATCCAGGTATTAATCTTTTATAGCTATTAGTAGATGCATTTGTAAACGCATTTAATGCTCTAGCATGTTTTATAATACCACCTATGTAAAACAGAGCTTCATCTGATAATTGTCCATATTTATCTCCAGCAAAAATATTTTTACCATCTTTAGAAAGAGATTGATGAACATGCATTCCTGTACCATTATCACCAACAAGAGGTTTAGGCATAAATGTTGCTGTCTTTCCATAAGCATGCGCAACATTCATAACTGCATATTTATATTTTTGTACTTCATCAGCTTTAGTGACAAGAGTATTAAATAATGTTCCAATTTCACATTGGCCAGCCGTTGCAACCTCATGATGGTGGACCTCACATTTAATACCCATTTCTTGGCAAGTTGTCACCATAGCAGATCTACAGTCTTGTAGTGCGTCTACAGGAGGTACTGGAAAGTATCCGCCTTTGACTCCAGGGCGGTGTCCCATATTTCCCTCATCGTATTTCTTACCACTATTAAAAATAGCTTCAGTAGAATCAACGCTAAAAAAACAGCTACCAAGTTTGTCTTCAAATCTGACATCATCAAAAACAAAGAACTCATTCTCTGGACCAAAGTAAGCAGTATCAGCAATACCGCTATCTTTAAGGTATGCTTCAGCTTTTTTAGCTATAGACCTTGGGTCTTTTTCATATGGCTTCCCATCAGCGGGTTCTATTACATCGCAGCTTACGATTAAGGTTGGTTCATCATAAAATGGGTCCATTACAGCCGTTGTTGCATCAGGCATTAGTATCATGTCTGATTCATTTATATCTTTCCACCCCGCTATAGATGATCCGTCAAACATTTTGCCTTCAGCAAAATCAGTTTTGATACCATCATCAGTAGCAGTCACTGTCACATGCTGCTCCTTGCCTTGTGTATTTGTAAATCTATAGTCAATAAATTTGACCTCTTTTTCTTTTACAATCTTTAATATATCCTCTACACTCATTTTTTTACTCCCAAATGTTTATTTCGTAATATATCTATTGCATATTTCATGCCAATAATTAATTTTAATAAATGTCATATTTTAGTGCATTTTAGTCGTGTCTATTCCTTATAATGTTCCATAATAGCACATTTAAAGCACTAATAAAGTGCATTAAATGTAAAATACGTTAATGAGACAAAATAATAAGTAACAAAGAAAGCGGATAGATTAAAATTAATTTATAATAGAATTACTATATTATTTGAGTGAAAATATCCATATAATCCTTTTTTCTCATTAATTAGATACATAAGGTAGGTAGAATTCTTGACTAAACACACTATGGATGATTTGGTTGCACTTTGCAAAAGAAGAGGTTTTATATTTCAGTCTCATGAAATCTATGGTGGATTGCAAGGTCTCTATGATTATGGACCTCTCGGCGTAGAACTCAAAAATAATCTTAAACAATCTTGGTGGTCATCCATGGTCTATGATCGTGATGATGTAGAAGGTTTAGATGCCTCAATTCTCACACATCCTAATGTTTTGAAGTATTCAGGTCATGAGGATACATTTACTGACCCACTGGTTGACTGTAAAAGCTGTGGATTAAGATTTAGGGAAGATCAAGTACCAGAACAGTGTAAAGGTGAAGAACTAACTGAGCCACGAGAATTTAATTTAATGTTTAAAACTAATGTAGGCCCAATAGATGATGGTTCTAGTTATGCATATTTAAGACCAGAGACTGCTCAACAAATTTTTACTAATTTTAAAAATATAATTGACTCAACATCTCGAACATTGCCATTTGGTATTGCACAAATTGGGAAAGCTTTTAGAAATGAGATTACACCTAGGAACTTTATATTCCGTGTGCGCGAATTTGAACAAATGGAATTAGAATTTTTTGTCAACCCTGGTTCTGATGAAGAATGGCATGAAAAATGGGTTGAAAGTAGAAAACAGTGGTGGGTTGATCAAGGAATAGAATCATCAAAAATAAGCTTGCTAAATGTTACTGGAGATGATCTAGCACATTATTCTAAATCTACAATTGACCTTATGTATGAATTTCCACATGGTCTTGAAGAACTCGAGGGTATCGCAAATAGAACAGATTTTGATCTTGGATCGCATAGTAAGAATCAGGATGAGTTAGACATTAAATCTACTATAACACCAAACAATTCCTCTAATGCAAAATTAGCTGTTAAAGATATTACGACTAATAAGTTAATTGTGCCCTATGTTATTGAACCATCTGCTGGTGTTGATAGAGGAGTTTTGGCAATACTTAATGAGGCTTATACCGTGGAAAAATTAGATGATGGCAAAGAAAGAGTAGTTCTTGCTTTCAAGCCACACCTTGCTCCAATCAAAGCGGCTGTCATCCCATTGAAAAAAAATAACAATGATTTGGTTTTAAAAGCTATAGAACTTAAGAATACACTCCAAAAACTGAGAGTTGGTCGTGTCGTTGTCGAGAATACTGGGAATATTGGTAAGAACTATCGTAAACATGATGAGATTGGGACGCCTGTATGTATTACCGTTGATTTTGATACTCTAGATAAAGGGACTGTAACTATTAGAGATAGAGATACTATGCAGCAAGCTACGATGGATATTAAAAAAGTTCCTGAGCATTTTAAAGATTTATTTCTATCATGATTGGAGATAAATATATAATTCTAGATCGCGATGGTGTAATAAACTATGACACACAAGATTTTATTAAGACACCTGATGAATGGAAACCTTTGCCTGGAAGCTTGCGGGCTATCAAAAAACTTTGTGACTATGGTTATCAGATTGTCATCATTACAAATCAGTCTGGGATAGGCCGTGGACTCATAAAGCCTGATGATTTTTTAGCAATAAATAATAAATTATTCACTGAGGTTGAAAAAGTTGGTGGACAAATATCCTCTATTTTATATTCTCCATCATTACCTAATGAAGATTCGATTTATAGAAAACCCAATATTGGTATGTTTCTAGAGGCTTCTAAAAGGTTGAATTTTGATTTGAGCGCATGCTATTCAATTGGCGATTCTCCGCGCGATATTGAGGCGTCTGTAAATGCTCAATGCATACCAATGGGTGTTCTCACTGGTAATGGGAAAAAGATAAAATCAAACAATATTTATAACGTACAATTATTCAAAAATTTAGATGCAGCTGTAGATTATATAACTTCTAAATAATTTTATGGAGCAGGGTTAGGAATTTCCTCGTGGACCTTTTCAATTTCTTCAATGAGTGTCTCTGGTAACTCAATATCAATACTGTTAATATTTTCTTCTAATTGATTTATTGTTGTTGCACCTATTATGTTACTAGTGACAAATGGGCGTGTATTTACAAATGCAAGAGACATATGTGTGACAGACATTTCATACTTTTTAGCTAATTTAATATATTTATTTGTTGCTTCTATGCATTTTTCATTACTGTATCTCGTAAACCAATCCCCAAAAAGCTCTAGTCTGGAACCCTTAGGAGGTTTATCTTGATATTTTCCTGTAAGCATGCCGAACCCTAACGGAGAGTAAGCTAATAGGCCTACTTTTTCTCTATAAGATATTTCAGCCAACCCTACTTCATAAATTCTATTCAAAAGACTATATGGATTCTGAATAGATTGTACTTTTACAAGTTCTTTTTCTCGATACAGTTTAAGATATTCCATTACACCCCATGGAGTTTCATTTGAAATTCCAACGTATCTCACTTTTCCAGATTTAACAGCATCATCAAGAGCTGTTAATGTTTCATCGATGCTGACTCCAAAATCATCTGATTGGCTATAACCAAGTCTTCCAAAATAATTTGATTTTCTTTCAGGCCAATGTACTTGATATAAATCAATATAATCAGTTTTCAGCCTTTTAAGCGATTGATCTATTGCCTGACTAATGTGTTTTTTAGATAATCTTGAACCGTTTCTAACATAGTCCATACCCGGGCCTGCCACCTTTGTTGCTATGATATACTTATCTCTAGAGTTCTTTTCTATCCATGTTCCAATATATTTTTCAGTTAATCCTTGTGTCTCTTCTTTTGGCGGTATTGCATACATCTCAGCTGTATCAAGAAAGTTGACGCCGTGATCAGCTGCGAAAGATAATTGTTCATGCGCATCTTTTTCTGAATTTTGTTCACCAAAACTCATTGTGCCTAAACATATTACACTAACGTCAAGGTCTGTATTGCCTAGTTTTCTATACTTCATATTACCCCCAAGACAGACTACTATATATATGTTATTATATAACACTAATTTATAGATAGACAATCTTAAGTGTAGGGGCAATCATTATCAACTTTTTGATTAACATAAAGGACATGTTGTTTAATTTTACAACTTGGTTGCCTGAAGCTTTTCTTAACAAAGAATATTTAACAAGAGATGTTATAGCTGGAATTACTATAGCTATGATTATAATTCCTCAGTCTATGGCTTATGCAACTTTAGCAGGTGTATCACCAGTATATGGATTATATGCATCTCTTATACCTGTAGCTGTTGCAGCATTATTTGGCTCCTCTCGTTATCTTGCAACGGGTCCTGTTGCAATGGTCTGCCTTTTAACATCTGTTGCGGTCTCCTCATTAGCTGTTGGCGACTCCACACTATATATTGCATATGCAGTAATATTGGCGCTAACGGTAGGTACCTTTCAGCTGTTTTTATCACTTATTAAAGCAGGGAATATTTTTGATAGAATACCAGAACATGTTTTAGTTGGTTTTACTTCTGCAGCTGCACTAATAATTTCTGTTTCGCAACTCAGCAAAGTATTTGGTATGCCAAAAATAAGCATCATGCAGCTCTCTGACTTAGGAGCACTTTTAGAAAAATCACCTGTAAACTTTGAATCTGTTATTTTGTCAATCTTAATTCTTATGCTGATGTACATAGTTAAATATAAATTCACAAAATATCTAACATTTAGTAATCTGGCTGTTTTTTTTGCTGTAATTATTTCAATCTCTTTTGCGTCCACGCATAATTATAGTGGCCCTATTGTTGGCTTTATACAGCCAGGGTTACCTAATATCAGCTTACCATCCCTAGATTCTTTTGTTGGTTCTATTCCTATGCTAATTATACATACTACTATCATTACGTTTGTAGGTTTTATGGAAGCAATTGCAATCGCAAAACAGTTGCATGTCAAAAAACCTCCGAAAGATGAAAATGGTGTTGAATTATATAAAGATCCTACCCCTGTTAATTCTAATCAAGAATTACTAGGACAAGGCTTAGGAAATATTAGTTCTGGGTTAAGCGGTAGTATCCCAGTATCAGGTTCATTTTCTAGATCAGCTGTTAATGAAGCAAGTGGAGCATATAGCGGCCTTTCATCTATTATCACAATGCTTGTTGTAGGCATCACCTTATTGTTTGCCACCCCACTATTATATAATCTACCTCAAGCTACACTTGGTATCATTGTAATATTTGCAGTATTACCTCTTATTAAAATTAAAGAAATGAATGAACTTTATGCTCAGAGCAGAAATCTCGGGATTATTGCCTGGATAACCTTTATAAGCACATTAATTTTTCCACTATTATCCATAGAAATTTTCGAAGGCGTTGAAACCCACATTTGGACAGGTATTATATTTGGGTTTATTGTACATATACTATTTGGTAAAAAATATGAATCAGACTAATCTTTCTTTTTGACAATTATGTCAAAAATAAAGTTTCCTTTTGATAATCCTCTTTTTTCATAGTTTGTCACCGGTCTGTGTCGCCTATTACTATTGAAGTTTATAATTTCACCCAGGTGGTCACTTAATAATTTTTTCGTTTGATAACTATAGTTAATATGGTCAGAGGCAAAATGAAAAACTCCATCTTTTTTTATTTTTTTGAAAATCAAATCAATTGAGTAATTATTAAGTAACCTTCGTTTATGATGCCTACTTTTTGGCCAAGGATCAGGGAAAAATATTAATATCTCATTCATGCTATAATCAGGTATTTTTGATTCAATAATATCTATTGCATCACCTTGAAATAAAAAAATATTTTTAATTTCATGCTTAGAGATATATTTACTCAGATTTCTGATTCCTAGTGCGTATGATTCAATACAGTAATAATTATTTTTATTAGATTCATACATTTGTTTTACTGATGATCCGGTACCAAAACCAATTTCAAGAATATTTCTGCTGTTATCTTCAATGCATTTTAAATAATCATTATCATCCTTATATATTTCTGGCGAGCTTTGAATAGAACTTCGTACTCTATGGCTTGAATAAAATTTAGGTTTAATCATATCTAGTCATCATCTGTCAATATACCTCTCGATGGAGATGAAGGGCTTGCATATCTTCTTTTTGGGATTCGACCTGCATGATATGCATTATGGCCTGCTATGACTGCATGTTTCATGGCTTCTGCCATCATTGCTGGATTCTTTGCACAAGCAATTGCTGTATTCATTAACACACCATCACAACCTAATTCCATGACTGTAGATGCATCGGATGCTGTTCCAACGCCGGCATCAACGACTATAGGAACGCTTGCATTTTCAACAATTGTTAGTATGTTATATTTATTTTGAACACCAAGACCACTACCTATAGGTGATGCTAAAGGCATAACTACTACACAGCCTATTTTTTCTAGTTCTAATGATACAATTGGATCATCATTAGTGTATACCATGATTTTATAATCATCTTTCACCAGTTCTTCAGCGGCTTTAATTGTCTCAGTAACATTAGGATAAAGTGTTTTTTCATCGCCGAGCACTTCAAGTTTAACTAGTTTTTCTCCATCTAATATTTCTGATGCAATTTTACATGTTCTTACAGCATCTTTTGCCGTGTAACAACCTGCAGTGTTCGGCAGAATAGTATAATCATTAGGGTCAAGCGTATCTAATAAATTTGGGGAACTATTGTCTTGACCAATATTCATTCTTCTTATTGCAACAGTTACCATTTCAGCGCCGCTAGCATCTATCACTTTTTTGGTTTCCTCAAAGCTTTTATATTTACCTGTGCCCAAAATTAATCTAGACGTATAGGTTTTGTTATCTATGACTAAATCCTTCATTATTAACCGCCACCTACAGCATTGATAAGTTCTATTTTATCGTTCTCTTGGAGTATATATTTTGAAAACTCTGATTTAGGAATTATAACCATATTAATTTCAACTGCAAAATATTTGTCACTAATTGCTAAGCTCTCTATAAATTTATCTAGACTAGTATCATTGCTTACTATGGTTAATTTTTGGTTGACATATACATTCATAATCTTGATATATGATATTATTACTTCTGCTCATCAATGTCTAAAAAATAATTAAATATTAATTTGGAAACTAATGGTAGTAACCCAATTAATGAAATAAGCACTAGAATTTCTAAATTAATACTTACCTGATCAATCATTATTTTACTAAGCTCATTTCCAATCAAAATTATGACTACTGTCATTGGTAACATGCCGATTTGACTCACTATATAAAATTTCTTAATTCCAATTGATGTAAGGCCAGATAGGAAGTTTATTATAAAAAAGGGGAATATTGGAGCCATTCTTAAAGAAAAAAGATATTGTGCACCATACTTCATAAAACCTTCATTAATTACTTTATATTGACTTTTATATCTTGATAGTACTATGTCTCTAAGAAAATATCTCGATAACATAAATGCAAATGTTGCTCCTATGCTAGACGCAAAGGAGACTAGAACAACTGCAATAATAGTATCAAAAATAATTCCTGCAAATAGACCTAAAGCTAGAGCGACCGGCAAAGATAATGATGCAGCCAAAATGTAGCCAGTAAAGAAAATAATTTCTACCACATAATTATTTTGGCTAGCATATTGTTTTAGTATAAATATATTATTATTTATTATATTAATAACATCACTTAAATAAGTATTAGATATTGTAATTAAAACTATGATGAATACTAAAAATATAATTGTAAGCTTATTCATATCAAACGCTCAATAGAAAATATTTAGAACAGTTACATATATATATTGTAGTACTAATTAATATCAAATCCCATATAATCTATTTAATCTGATAGCAAACGCTTTAAAATAATCACAATATATTAATTATGTTTAAAAATATGATATATTGTTATGTTATAACTAACGCGCTTTTAAAATGAATTTAGACGCCCATATATCTCAAGTTGCAAAGGAATTTAATACTTACGCTGTAAATTATATTGATAAATGTGATTGTAAATCACAGCTTTGGAAAGCAATGTCTTATGGAGTGATGAATGGCGGCAAAAGAATAAGGCCGTATTTAATTATTGAACTAGCAAAATATATCAAAATCAAAAAATCTAATTATATGAGGTTGGCACTAGCAACAGAATTTGTTCATGCATACTCCTTGATTCATGACGATCTGCCAGGTATGGATAATGATGACTTAAGGCGAGGCAAGCCATCAACACACAAAAAACATGGAGAAGCTAATGCAATATTAGCTGGCAATAGTCTTTTGACATTAGCTTTTGAAATTTTATCTAATAAAAAAACTCACCCCAGTGCCACAGTGAGAATAAGATTGATTGAATTACTAGCAAGTTTGGCAGGCCATAAAGGACTAGCTGGTGGCCAATCATTGGATTTAATTTATGAGAGCACAAAACCATCAGAAAATAATATTTTAGCAATGCATAGATTGAAAACTGCACATCTATTCGAATTTTGTATGGTTTCAACACTTATTCTTTCTGGAAGCACAAATCAAAAAAAAATAACAGAATTTAGAAAGTATGGTAATAATTTTGGATTAATTTTTCAGGCTATTGATGATTTACTTGACTATAATACTGATTCAAAATTAGATAAAAAGAATCGTAAGATGATAGGGAATAACATTCTAAAATATAAATCATTGATTGAAGTTAATACATACTGCAAAAAATTAGCAGATAGTGCAATCAAACGCTCAACATTTTTTTCAAATGAAAAAAATCCTCTACAATCTCTGATTTATCATATGATAAATCGGAAAACATGAAATCGAAGATTACTAAAACAGCTTTAGTTACAGGGTGTACATCTGGGATTGGGTTGGAAACATGCATTGGTTTGGCAAAACAAAATTTTAATCTAATACTTATAAGCAGGTCTGATGAAAAATTAAGTAGTTTATCCAAAGAAATTATTGGTAAATATGGTATTAAAACCAAATGTTTTGTTTGCGATCTTTCATCGTTAAAAGATATAAATAAGATGTGCATTGAAATCTGCAATTACTACAATCACATAGATGTCATTATTAATAATGCTGGAGCCATTTACATGGATAAACAGTTTAGTGTAGATGGGTTAGAGATGACTTTTGCCTTGAATCACATGAGCTATTTCGCGCTTACTACTAATCTTTTAGAAAATCTCCATAACATAGATGATTTACGTATCATTAATGTTAGCTCACAAGCTCATCGCAACATCAAGATTGATTTAGATGGCTTAGATAGAGGAGATAATTATAATGGTTGGTTTGCTTATAAAAAAAGTAAACTTGCAAATATATATTTCACCTATTATATGGCAAAAAAACTCTTAGGGAAAAGTATAACTGTAAATTGTCTTCATCCAGGCGTTGTGAATACCAATATAGCCAATAATAATGAAAAACTTTATTACAAAATTATTACATCTATTATTAAATATTTCAGTATATCTGCTAAAGAAGGTGCTCAAACAAGTATCTATCTGGCAACAAATGATTTAGTATCAAATGTGACAGGTTTATATTTCAAAAATTGTAGACCTATTAAAACATCGAAAGTGTCTTATGACGAAAAAGTCGCACTAGAATTATGGAAAAAGAGCAAACGTATCCTAGAAAAAATCAGCGCTTAAAATTGATTGCCTTATGTGTGATGATTATTTCTCTCACATCATGTGCGACTATGCAACCTAAAAAATATCAAATGAACATTGATTTATTGACCGTTGACCCAACAGGTGAGCCTATAGCTGCAGTCTGCACACTTTACTCTTCTTCCGGTAAAATAGATGTACTAGCTCCTAAGAAATTTAACTTTTTAAGCGAGTGTTCATCCCTTAATATAATTTGTAGGTCCGACGAATTATCTGGTGAACATGGTGTAATCAAAAAAGAAGAATCATCAGCGGCAGGAAATTTTATCATAAACTCAGGAATTGGTTATGTTTTTGACAGAGCTGTCGAATCCGTAACACCGCTAGGGACATTTCTTAATTTCATGAGTGAGGACGAGGGCTGTGATGCTGATAGAAGCATTACTATTGTCTTAGAGTGAAATAGAAGTTATGCTTAAATCATGATTATGGTTACTGTAATAGGTCTAGTGTTTTTTGTAGCTATTGGCTATTTTGCTTATACATTTGGTCAATGCGTATCTCTTTTTACTAGGTTAGATAGATTAATTAATAAAAAAGTTTTTGGAGTCTTATCTGTATTTCTATATTTTTATCTAGTCTATATAAACCAAAATTCTCTAATTTCAGCTTTATCAAAGCCGTTCGAGAATTTATAGTTAGTAATCAGTCACTGTAATAATAGCTTGAAATGGACCACTACCCATATTGATAATAGGTGGATCATCAGTATTCTCAAAAATAGTCATCCCTTCGCTTATACCAAAAGCTACATTTATCATTTTTAAATCTTTCGTAATCACCACTGGGGATGCAAAAGTCTGGATGCCCCCAAGTTTATCAACATCGGAACAGTCAGATGTCCTTACTCCTGCGCTAGTTTCTAAAACTCCTGTTATATCAGCACCGGTATTATTTAGATTACTGGCAGTTACTATTGCTAAACAACTTGCACTCCCATTGAAACTCGTAAGCTGTGCGCCCCATTCCCCAGCAGTAATTGCTGAGTCACCACAAGTTGTAGATTTACCTGTACTCTCATTACCTGTTCCAGCTAATGTTCCGCAGAACAAACCATTATCATCTCCTGTTTTAGAACCTTCTTTTGCTTCGTTGAACTTCGCAGCATATTTTACATAGAAAACATTATCTATGAGCATATAACCATGTGTATATGTATTCGGATCGGGTCTGTAAAATGTAGCACCACCAAAAGCACCAGCATCACCGGTACCTGTCATATCAACTCTACTTCCTGTTGTACCAGCATCAAACACTAATACACAAGAACTAATATCTGCAGCAGCAGCTGTAGTTGCAGCAGTTGGGGCTGAAGTACAAAAATACATCTTATACATAGTTATTCCATAACTATCAGGTTGAACCGAACAACTATTATCCGTAACAGTCACAACTCCGCTTCCATCAGTAGAGCAAGCTGCAAATGCATTATTTGGCAGAAATATTAATATTGATACAAAAGAGAACAATGCTATAAATATAATTTTTTTCATTTTAAAACCCACTTGCTGTTACTGATATACCACCACCGCCACGAACGACGATAATATTATTTTCTCTTCTAACTTTTTCATATATTCTCCGATCCTCTAAAGGTGTATAAGTAAATGCCTGGGAAGATACGAACATAGATGGTCTAGTTTTTTCATCAGCACAACATAAAATATAATTTAATTTTACAAATGTCTTCTTTGAGCTTAGTGTACTGTTATTAGTTATTCCGGCTTCTACTGACATTCTATTACTAGGCTCCATATATAGACTCAGATTTTCCCCATTTTTAATATTGAGTGTTTCATTATTCCACTGATAGGCTTTGTAGTAAACTTTGGCCCATGGAACAAAAGGTACCACCATACCAATTTCAGCATCATAACCGCCAGCAGCAACTTCAGGAACTCCGTCTACATGATGAATTGATGATGATGCATCATAAAAATTCAAATTAAAATCATAAACTGACGATTTAATTTCAAATCCTATTCCAAATCTTTGGTGACCAGTTCTAAACTGTTGATCATAGAAAAAATTTGTTCCATATAGCACTGTCTTGTTTGCATTAAATGTCCTATAAATTAATCCAGCATTAATTGTTTCTCTGCTGTCAAACGTTGAGAAAGATAATTGGCTTAGGATTGTATTTTGATTATCACCTATTATTTCAAACATACTCAATATTCTAAAATCAGGCTTAGAGGAATCCCTAACTTTTGTTTCAAGTTCAATAAGACGGAGGCTAGATATATTATCTCTAGCCCAAGATTCAATTGCTGAATTACCATGCGCAAAAGCTTGGTTAGCTGCACTGTATGCATTTGACTCTAACGCAGATTTGATGTCTGCACCGCCTGCATGAGCGCTATTAGCCAGAACCATCAAGGTAAATATTTTTGTATATTTAGTCAGCATTTTACCCCCCCTTTATAAAAACTAGCATATTTTTCTAAACTTTCAAGATTTATAAGAGTTTAAATACTTTCATTAACCAGTAAACTACAACTGAGATCATAAACCCTATAACCACTATATTTATTGCAAACGTTGCTATTCTGAATTCTAGTGTATCATTTTTGTTATTTTCATTAATAAATTGACCGTTAATCCATTTTCCACTATAGGTTCGGCCGTCGCTATAAATCCATTTTCCTTCTCCAATTGGTTTGCCATCTTTGTACTCGCCTTCATATGTCTTACCATTTGGAAAAGAATTAATACCAGCTCCATGAGGAACATCATTTTTCCAGCCACCTTTATACATTCGGTTCGACTTTGTTGTGAGCACACCTTGCCCATGTTTTTTGCCATCCAGGAATTCTCCAGTATATACATCACCATTATTAAATGTTTGAACTCCCGATACTCCATCATCATTATATTTAATAGACATACTCGATGAAGTTTTGGGTGATTTCGACAGCCTGTCTTTATTCATTAATTTCATATGGATAATTATACTCTGAATTTTGCCAACTAATGCATACTTAAGCTTTCTTAATTTCAGCTAGAACGGTGTAGAAGATAGGCCCATCACCCATATCTGTAACTTCTTGAGTGTTTAGGGCATTGGCGTTTACACCGTTTTTGATTAGAGAGCCTTTGTATTGTTTTTGGGTTGAAGCAACGCCTTCAAGCATTGAATCTATAATTACCGCATGAGCATAAGTTTCTCCCACGTCATTATAAATCTTACATAGATCCCCGTCTTTTATTTTTCTCTTATTTGCATCTGTACTGCTCATTTCTATCGTAGGTCTAGAAGCCATATTTCTTAATCTTTCAACGGGCACAAAAGAGTTACCAATAAACTGATGGGTTGCCGGACTTAAAATCTGAATCGGATATTTTTTTCTTAAAGCTTTATCAGTGAACTCTTCAATATGTTCTGGGTAGGCACCCAATCCTATTTTCTCTGTATCTTTTGAGTAGATTTGAATTTTACCATCTTTTGTTGGCCAACCTTTCTTTATATAATCTCTTTTTTCATTCTCAACATCACCTTTAACCCATCCATTCTTTTTAAGTTTTTCAAAAGTAACTCCTGTAAATAAAGGATTATGTTTTGGGTCAATCATATTTTTAATCATACTTTCATCACTTTCTTTAAAACATTTGTCTTTATAGCCCATATATTTTGCAAGATCCCTAAACAAATCTTGATTAGATTTACTTTCTCCTAGCGGTTTAATTGCCGGCTGTGTAAGACTAAAATAATAGTGTCCATAAGGTGCATGAAGATCCATATGTTCTAGTTGAGTATCTGCTGGCAAAACAATATCAGCATAATCACAGCTATCTGTCCAAAAAGTTTCATGAACAACC
>NZZP01000002.1 GCA_002698665.1 Gammaproteobacteria bacterium
CTGCTATCGCTAAATTAGATAAAGAATACGCTCAATTAACAAAAAAGATATTTTCTGGGCTATCTGATTGGCAAATCTCTCAATTAGCTCGACATCCGTTACGCCCATATACACTAGATTATGTACCTAATATATTCACATCTTTCCAAGAGCTGCATGGAGATAGGATGTTTGGGGATGATCCTGCTATCATCTGTGGTATTGCAAAAATAGACTCTTATACATTTATGTTTATTGGGCACCAAAAAGGGCGAGATGCGAAAGAAAAAGTCTATAGAAATTTTGGGATGCCTAAACCAGAAGGCTATAGAAAGGCACTACGTGTAATGAAATTAGCCGAAAAATTCAATCTACCAATTGTTACATTTATTGATACCCCTGGTGCATATCCAGGTATTGATGCCGAGTCAAGAAACCAAAGTCAAGCTATTGCGGAAAATTTATTTATTATGTCTAACCTTAAAGTTCCAATTGTGTCGATAATTATAGGTGAGGGTGGCTCTGGTGGTGCTCTAGCCATAGGTGTATGTGACAAGCTAGGTATGTTGGAAAATAGTATTTACTCTGTAATAAGTCCAGAAGGTTGTGCGTCAATATTATGGAAAGATGCAAAAAAAGCTGCTCAAGCTGCGGACGCATTATGTATTACTGCTAGCAAATTATCTGGATTCAAGCTTATAGATATCATAATCCCTGAACCTCTTGGAGGCGCTCATCGTAATTATGACGCTATGAGTTCATCTTTAAAGATGAATTTGATAACTATGCTTGATGAAATATCAACCTTAAGTATAGATGAATTAATAAATAAGCGAAAACAAAAAATTGAGTCATATGGTCAGTTTGAAACCTCATAAACTTATAAAAATCTGTAATGAATTAATTTTAAAACAAAATACAAAAAAATATTTATTAGCATTCAGTGGCGGTCAAGATTCATCTATAATTTTAGATTGTTTTATTAAAATATCTAAAAAATGCGATATAAAAGTAAGAAGTATACATATCAATCATGGATTAAATAATCAATCAGAAAAGTATGCGAAACATTGTGCTGAAATTAGTAAATCATATGGCATTAATCACAAAACAATTACTATTAATGTTAATGGAACATCGAACCTCGAAGAAAAATGTCGTGTGGAGAGATATAAAGCCTTAGTAAATAATTGTAGTTCTGATGAATATATAGTTACAGGTCATCATGAAGATGATCAAATTGAAACATTTTTTTTGAGACTTATGAGAGGTTCCGGCATAAGAGGCTTGTCCTGTATGAAGACTAAAAGTAAATACCAGAATAGAACTATATTTCGCCCACTAATCCAGACGCCAAAATCTCTATTGAATGAATATATAAATTATTACAATCTTTCATACATTGAAGATGAAACAAATATAGATTGTAAATATGATCGAAACTTTCTACGACATAAAGTTTTACCGGTTTTTAAAGAACGTTGGAAATCTATGAATAAGAATATTAGTAATAACATTTATGTGCAAGAGATATATTCTCGTTTCATAAATGACAATATTGACTTCTTTTTGTCAAGGTATTTGGATGAAAATAATAATATATTAATAACTGTACTAAAAAAAGAAAAACTCCATACGATATTAATTATATTACATGAATGGGTATATAAAAAATCATCTATTTTGTTGACGGTAAAGCAAATTACTGAGTTAGTGAAAATTATGAATACTAATAACGACTCTAATCCATTGTTTGAATTTTCTACAATTAGAATTACTAAGCAAAAGAATATACTAAAACTCGACTTGTTTTAAACATTTGGCTACATTTTCTACATATATATGTATTTTTAACTTTAATTCGTCTATAATTCTCTAAAGTATACTATATGACAAGATATGTATTTATCACTGGTGGCGTAGTTTCATCTCTAGGTAAGGGGATAGCAGCAGCCTCCCTAGCTTCTTTGTTTAAATTACGAGGTTTCAAGGTTTCTCTACAAAAGCTCGACCCTTACATTAATATAGACCCCGGCACTATGAGTCCAATTCAACACGGTGAAGTATTTGTTACTGATGATGGAGCTGAAACAGATCTTGATTTAGGTCATTATGAGCGTTTCGTGGGTATTAGAATGTCACAAGATAGCAATGTTACAGCTGGAAGGGTATATTCAAATGTGATTGAAAAAGAGAGAAAAGGCGAATATTTGGGAAGTACTGTTCAAGTTATCCCTCATGTAACAGATGAAATAAAAAAACTTATTATCAAAGGTTCTAAAAAATCTGATATTGCGTTTGTGGAAGTAGGGGGTACAGTTGGGGATATTGAATCCCTGCCATTTCTAGAATCTATAAGACAGTTCAGCTTAGAGTTAGGCGACAAAAAAACAATATTCGTACATCTTACATTATTGCCTTTTATAGATGTCACTAAAGAAATTAAAACGAAACCTACTCAACATTCTGTCAAAGAGCTTAGATCTATTGGAATTCAACCAGATATTTTATTATGTAGAGGGAAAAACCCAATCAATCAAAAATTAAAAAATAAATTGGCTATGTTCACTAATGTTTCATCAGATGCGGTATTTTCTTCTATTGATGCGAAGTCAATTTATGATATCCCAATACTTTTTAAAGAACAAAAAATTGATGATTATTTACTAAAAAAACTTAACCTTAAGAATAAAAAATTAAATTTAAAGCCTTGGAAAGACTATAAGACTAAAGTTTTAAAATGTAGAAAGAAGATTAAAATTGCAATGATTGGTAAATATGTAGATCTTACTGATTCTTATAAATCTCTTAATGAGGCGTTGTATCATGCTGGTGTCATTAATAATAGAGTGGTTGACATCACATATTTAGATTCAGAAAAAATAAGTAAGGGCAACATAAAGTCTTTATCTTCAATGAATGGAATCCTGGTGCCTGGTGGTTTTGGTAATCGTGGAATTGAGGGTAAAATTATAGCTGCTGAATATGCCAGAAAAAATAAGATTCCATATTTTGGTATATGTTTAGGCATGCAAATATCTGTAATAGAATTTGCGAGAAATGTTTTAAAGCTCTCAGGTGCTAATAGTACTGAATTTAATCCTGATACAAAAAGTCCTGTAGTAGCATTAGTAGATGAATGGCTAGATAGTCATGGCAAGAATATAGTTACAGATAAAAAATCAATGGGTGGAACAATGCGGCTCGGCGCACAAGAATGCTTAGTTGATAAAAATTCTCTAGCATATAAAATGTATAAAAAATCTTTTATAAGTGAGAGACATAGGCATAGATATGAGGTGAACGCAAATCTACTAAATTGTTTCCTAGAAACTGATTTTATTTTTAGTGGTAAATCAAAAAAAGGCAACCTAATGGAAATTATAGAAATAAAAAATCATCCCTGGTATTTAGGCTGCCAATTTCATCCTGAATTCACATCATCGCCAATCAATGGGCACCCATTATTTAATGGTTTTGTAAATGCAGCATCTAAAAGGAAAACTTAATGTCTGATAGTAAGATAATGATTGGCAAAAGTGACAATTTGACCCTAATATCTGGGCCTTGTGCCATAGAATCTGAGGACTTATGTCTAAGAGTAGCAGAGCATATGTGCAATCTTACAGATGGTCTCCCGATATCATATATATTCAAAGCATCATTTGACAAGGCAAATAGATCTTCTATCGAGTCTGATAGAGGTATAGGTTTAAATAAAGGTTTAGAAATATTAGCTAAGGTAAAAAAAGAGTTTAATATTCCTGTATTAACAGATGTCCATGAAGACACGCCTATTACTGAGGTAGCTGATGTTGTAGATATACTTCAAACTCCAGCTTTTTTGTGTCGTCAAACAAATTTTATACTTAAAGTGGCATCCGTTATGAAGCCAGTCAACATAAAAAAAGGGCAATTTTTGTCTCCAAAAGAAATGATAAATGTTGTAAACAAAGCAAAATCTACAGGTAATAATGATATATTTGTTTGTGAAAGAGGAGTTTCGTTTGGATATAATAATTTAGTATCAGATATGAGATCTTTAATTATCTTAAGAGAAACAGGATGCCCCGTTATATTTGATGCATCACATTCAGTCCAACAACCTGGCTCATTAACAAATCAATCTGGTGGTGAAAGTGAATTTATACCTGTCCTTGCTAGAGCTGCTACTGCAGTAGGCATAGATGGCTTATTCATTGAAACTCATCCAGATCCAGATAAAGCAATGAGTGATGGTAAAAACTCACTTAATATTAAAGACATGAAGAATCTATTAACCACGATAGTTGACTTGAATTCAATTATAAAAAATACTAGAGATAAAGTTGATTAAAATAAAAGATATACAGGCAAGACAAGTACTAGACTCTAGAGGTAACCCTACTGTAGAAGCAAATATTCTACTTAACTGTGGAGCTATTGGTAGAGGGATTTCTCCATCAGGAGCTTCTACAGGGAGACTCGAAGCTTTAGAGTTACGTGATAATGATGCACAATATCTAGGAAAATCTGTTTTAAAAGCAACAAATAATATTAATGATATTATTAAACGCAAGATTGTTAATCAAGAATTTGATCAATCGTCTTTAGACGAACTCCTTATTGATTTAGATGGTACTAATAACAAAAGTAAGTTAGGTGCAAATGCAACTTTAGCAGTTTCTCTAGCTTTTGCACATGCGTCATCATATTCAAAAAAATTACCTCTATATGAAACTTTTTCTGATACAACAGATTATTCCCTACCTGTCCCGATGATGAATATACTAAATGGTGGTGCACATGCCAACAATGGATTAGATTTTCAGGAGTTTATGATATTACCAATTGGATTCAATAGTTTTGCTGATAGTCTCAGGTCAGGTGTTGAAATATTTCATACCTTAAAAGGTTTGTTGGATAAAGAATCATTGTCAACCGCAGTTGGAGACGAGGGTGGCTTCGCTCCTGCTTTAACATCTAATTCACAAGCGCTTGATTTGATAGTCAAATCTATTGAACAAGCAGGTTATTCTCCTGGGATTGATGTATATCTTGGCCTTGATGTCGCGAGCTCTGAATTCTATAAAAATGGGCGTTATATACTCTCAAATGGAGAGTCTTATAATAACTTAGATTTTACAGGTTATTTAGCAGAACTTAGCAGTAGATACCCGATTATAACAGTAGAAGATGGTATTTCTGAGGATGATTGGGATGGCTGGAAAATTCTGACTAAAGAATTAGGCGAAAAAATTCAGTTAGTAGGGGATGATGTCTTTGTAACAAATCAATCTATATTACAAAAAGGGATTGATTGTAATATAGCAAACGCTATTCTTATAAAATTCAATCAAATAGGAACTGTAACTGAAACACTTAATACAATCAATCTTGCAAAAAAAAATAATTACAATTTCATTATTTCACATAGAAGTGGTGAAACAGAAGATGTAACTATAGCTGACTTATCAGTTGGTACCTCATCTGGTCAGATTAAAACAGGTTCATTATCTCGCACAGATCGTACAGCAAAATATAATCAACTTTTAAGAATTGAAGATAATTTAGGTCCTGGTTACTTTAATAAATATGATGTATTCAAAGGATGGTTAAAATGAAGATATTTCAAATAATTTGTTTAATTATTTTTCTTACTTTACAACATTCTTTACTCCTAGGTAATAATAGTTTATTTACCTATATTGGCCTAACTAAAACATTAAATAAGTCTATGTTGGAATTAAATAACCTCTCTCAAAAAAATATTAAACTAAAATCAAATATTCAAGAAATTGAATCTGATAAAGAATTCTTAGAAATGTATGCGCGTGAAAATTTCGGTTATATAAAAAAATATGAAACTTTTTATCAAATTCTAAAAAATGAAGACTAAAAACTGTGATGCCATTATACTTGCTGCAGGCAAGAGCAAAAGATTTTCTAAGTCAACTTTAAAGCAATATATTAAAATAGACAAGAAAAATATAATTGATATATCTATTGAAAAACTTAAAAAAATTAGCAACATAAGACATATATATGTAATGTTACAAAAATCTAAAACTTTAAAATTTAATTGCTCAAAAAATATTTTTCCTCTTGTTGGTGGTAAGACAAGAACAGAATCAGTTTTTAATGGTCTTACTCATATCGATAATATAAACAATCATCCTAATTATGTTTTAATTCATGATGCAGCTAGACCATGTGTTGAATTATTAGATATAAAAAAACTATTCTCTAATATTAAAAATATGGACGGTATTGCACTTGGATATCCTTTAACAAATGCTTTAAAAAAAGTAGATAGTAAATTAAAAGTCACTGATAATATTGCAAAAGACAACTATTATCTATCATTTACACCACAGTTATATAAATTTGCGGAGCTATTAAATGCATATAATGTAGTGTTTAATAAGAACATAGAAGTAGAAGATGAAATAGAGGCAATGACTAGAAGTATGTTTAATGTACATATTTTGTCATCATCACCTAAAAACATTAAACTTACATATGACACTGATATAAAAACAATTGCTAAATTACTTAAATAATCATGAAAATAGGATTAGGAATAGATACACATCAATTAATACCTGGAAAGTCCATAAGACTAGGAGGTATTGACATACCATCAAATGTATCGATTAAAGCTCACTCAGATGGAGATATAATATATCATGCAATAGCTGATTCAATATTAGGTGCTATTGGGGCTGGTGATATAGGAGACCATTTCCCAGACACTGACCCTAAGAACAAAAATCTTGATAGCAGTGCCATAGTTATGCACGCTATTAGATTGGCAATAGAGAAAAAACTGATACTAAATAATCTTGATATTACTCTCCTACTAGAATCACCTAAAATATCAGATCAAGAATATAAAATTGCGATGAAACGCAATATACTCGAGATGTTTTTTGAAGTATTCCATATTTGTTGTCCGGACATCATAAGTAAAACTAATCCTAGAAATATATTTACCGACGACATGATTAATATTAAGGCCTCAACTTCTGAGTCTCTCGGTTTTATTGGTAAAGGACAAGGAGTTACCTGTTATTGCATAGTATCTCTTAAAAATCTTAATAATGAACACTGAAATTATAGAAAATTTATGTCATCATCATCTCATTTGAAAAATATTGGGCCTCTAATTATCAATTTAGATGGCACTGAGCTCTCTGATAGTGAGAGACAACTTATAGAGCATCAGTTAGTAGGTGGGATCATTCTCTTTTCTCATAACTTTATTTCAAAGAAACAATTGATGTCTTTTGTTAATGATATTAAGAGTATAAAAGATAATTTACTAATTACCATTGATCATGAGGGTGGAAGAGTGCAAAGACTTATGAATGGTTTTACACATTTACCTAGCTTTGAAAAAATATCAGAAATAGAGGATTCGGACCTTCGTACAGAGATTGCATATCATGTTGGCTATATTGGTGGTTATGAGTTATCCGAGATAAGTATTGATATTAACTATTCTCCAGTAATTGATATTAACCATAATAAAACTAATAACTTATTAAAAGATAGAACCTTTGGTGATAATGTTGATAATATTACTTCCTTGGCAAATGCATATATTAAAGGATCACTTGACGCAGGAATTCTCCCAGTTTTAAAGCATTTTCCCGGTCATGGTAGAGTAATTACTGATAGTCATACAGAAGAATGTTTCTCAGATGTAAAAATGAATGAGTTATTAGATACAGATATACTTCCTTTTAAAATATTACATGGTCGGTATGCCGATCACAATTTGCCAATCATGACGAATCATATATCATATAAAAATATAGATGAATTCATTACAACTTACTCAGAAGAATGGCTTATTAGACAATCAAATTTAATCTTCTCAAAAAAACCTTTCTTTATAAGCGATGATCTTGAAATGTTTTCAGCAACTATTCTTGATGGCAAAAAAATATCTTGTGAAAAAAGAGTATTATTAGCTTTAAGAGCAGGATGCAGGATGGTTATTGCTACAACAATGCAAGATAATCAAATTATTAAGAATAAAGCATCTTCTCAGTATTTCGAAGAAAATTACCTTACTGGTGATATCGCTAAGTACTTTGAAAAAAATCATGATAAAATGTCTACAGTAGTAATACCCAAGGCAATAAATGAAAGTAGAGAAAGGTATGGTGAGAGTCTTAAAAATATGAAAAAAATAGGATTATAAATTATGAACGATCTCTTAGCATATATATTTAAGACAGATTTATACATACAGATTGCGTCTATATTATTTTTTGCTGTTGCACTACTATTTATTAAAAATAAACTAATTCTTTTATTCACTGGAATTTCAAAAAAAACTGCAACTGACTTTGATGATATTATTGTTAAGTCAATTCAAAAGCCTTTAACTTATTTAATAATATTTGCATCACTAGTTTTTATATTTAAATCTCTAAATGGATTTTATAAATTATTTGATGAGCTTAATATTGGAACTATTATGTATGTATTAGTAGTAGTTATTATTTCCTGGATACTGATTAGAATTCTTGATAACTACTTTATAAATAAATCATTCCTAAAAAACTTAAAGGCTAATGATGACCCAGTTGCCACCGAACAAACATATGAAATTGGTATAAGAATACTCAAGATTATTGTTACTGCTATTGCTATCTTAATAATCATGCAAGAATTTGGTCTTAGTATATCCGGGTTACTTGCTTTTGGTGGAGTAGGTGGACTAGTTGTTGGTCTAGCAGCCAAAGACCTTTTATCAAATTTTTTTGGAGGTCTAATGATTTACTTTGATAGACCTTTTAAAGTAGGTGAGTTCATTAAATCTCCAGATAGAAATATTGAAGGTATTGTAGAAAGTATTGGTTGGAGATTAACTGTTGTACGTACATTTTCAAAAAATGTTTTGTATATACCGAACGCTGCTTTTGCAAACATAATAGTAGAAAATGCTACCAGGATGACCAATAGAAGAATAAACGAGGTTATAGGTTTAAGATATGATGATCTTAGTAAAATGCCATTAATTGTCACTGAAGTCAGAGATTTTTTATCTAGCTTGCCTGGAATAGATCAGTCAAATCCACCAATTGTTTATTTCAAAAGTTTTTCAGCCTCATCGTGTGATTTTTTTATCTATGCCTTTACAAATACTAAAGACTGGAGAGAATTTTTAATGATCAAGGAGCAGGTTCTGTTTAGAGTAGCTGATATTATCGACAATAATAATGCTGCAATTGCATTCCCTACAACAACAATTGACTGGGACAATAAAAAAAATTAAAACCTGCTAATAATACTAGCTATTTTAATACATAAAGATTCAAAACTAACTGCATCAATATTTAATTGAATTAGATTATTTTTCATAATCTTTAGATCCATTTTTTTTGTAGAATTAACTATGTTATCAAGGATTATTAAATCTTTATTTTTGAATTCAATCTTAATTAGATTATCAATTATCTTCATATATTTAATATTCTTGTTCTTTAATTTTATTTTAAGGTTGGTTAAATATAAGAGATTGTCGAGATATTCTGGTATAGGTCCATAGATATCAATGAGTTCATCTTTAAGATGTATAATATCTTTTTCATTTTCACATGATGAGATTTTTCTATAATACTTTAAACGAGATAGTATATCGCTCATATATTCTTCTGTGATTAAACACGAATAGTTGCTATCAATCTCAATATTATCAATATTACTAGTTATATTCCCATTCTTTAATAACTCTATACTTTTTCTTAACATATCTGTAAACATTGCATAACCTATTTCATATATTTGACCGCTTTGTTCTTCACCAAGAATTTCACCTGCACCCCGTATCTCAAGATCATGCGTTGCTAACTCTAAACCGCCACCAAGACTATTTATAGAGTCAATTGCTAACAATCTCTTTTCAGCATCTTTGGTAATATTAGTATCTGGGATTATAAGGTAAGCATAAGCTTGCCTATTTGTCCTTCCAACCCTTCCTCTGATTTGATGTAATTGTGCTAAACCAAATTTATTGCAATTATTAATAATTATTGTATTTACATTTGGTATATCTAACCCGCTTTCTATTATACTAGTACTTACCAAGATATCATATTTCCTATTTAAGAACTTATCCATTTCTATCTCAATTATTTTAGAATCTAGTTGACCATGAATAATACCAATGCTTAAGCCTATATTTAAACTTTCTAATTTATGAATTTCTTGCTCTATTGAGCGAACTTCATTATGAACATAATATATTTGACCACCTCTATTAACTTCTCTGGTTATTGCATCAATGATTAGACTGTCATCCCATTTTGCTATTCTTGTAACTATTGGTTTTCTATTTTGAGGAGGTGTTTCAATAACACTTAGGTCTTTGAATTGTGATAATGCAGAATTCAGTGTTCTTGGTATTGGAGTTGCGGTTAGTGATATTACATCTATGTTATACCGCATTTTTTTAATCTTTTCTTTATCTGATACACCGAATTTATGTTCTTCATCTATTATAAGTAATTTTAAATTTTTAAAAATTATGTTTTTTGATAATAGAGCATGTGTCCCAATTATAATATCTATATTACCTTTAGATAGATTGTCAATTATAGTTCTTCTCTCTTTTGATGACTGTAGTCTAGATAATTTACCTATTGAAAATAATGTATTAGTAAATCTTTCAGTAAAAGATTTAAAATGTTGTTCTACAAGTAAAGTTGTTGGAGCTAATATCATTACTTGTGAATTATTTGATGCAGCTATAAATGCTGCTCTCATTATAATTTCTGTTTTTCCAAAACCAACATCCCCACAAATAAGTCTATCCATAATCTGTTTTGAACACATATCAGCAATCACATCATTAATAGATCTATTTTGATCTTCAGTTTCTTCATATGGAAAATCGTCAACAAAATCTCTAAACTCATTTTTTGGCAAATTAAACTTTACTCCAATAGATGATGACCGTTTAGATTCTATCTCTAGTAGCTCAACTGCAATATCTCTAATTTTTTTATTGGCACGTTTTTTAATCTTTATCCAATTATCTGTACCAAGGCTATGCAATGGAATATTTACTCCTGTATGCCCAACATATTTTTTTAACAATCCTATTGATGTAACTGGTATATATAGCATGTCATCATTTGCATATTCTATTTTGATTAATTCTGTTTCAATTCCTTCAATATCCATATTTATCAGACCTTTATATCTTCCAACCCCATAGTTGTCGTGTACTAAGGGGTCATCTATATCTAATACAGATATATCATTAATGTATGAATTCAAAATTCTATTGGAGTTCTTTTTCGGTATATTGACTGATCTATTTCCAAAAATATCTTTACTAGATATGAATGTAATTTTGCTACTAAAATCAATAAAGCCTTCATCTAGTTTTGTTGATACAATGCTAATCATTTCTTTCGCTTTTATCGCTTTATGAACATTATCAAATATTTTCAATGATATATTTAAATCATCCAATAGTTTTTTGACTTCTAGCTGTAATGATTTACGCTCTATAAATATTAATAATTTATTAGTTGAACTATTGATATAATTCTTCAATTTCAAATATGGGTCTTTAGATTTATTATCAACTACTAAAGAAGGTAATTTTCTAATCGTAGAGTTATAACATGAATGACTTTCAACAACCTTATAATTAGATAATTCTATTTTAAAATAGTCTAAACATGTTAATTGTATATCTTTTGGATTAGTTAATATTGCTGATGGCTCAAGAATATATTTAATTTCATGATTTTTATTATAATATTCTATATATCTCTCATATATTTTTTTCAATTGATTAGATATATTTCTATTAGATATTATGACATTGTGATCACAACCCGGAAAATCAATAAAACTCATTAGATTATTATTAAATAAAGGTAGTATGTTATTAATATGTGGATGTGAGTAGTGACTCACTACTTTTGAGTATTCAATATCATTAATATAATCTTGATCAAAAAATAAAGGAACATTCTTCTTATAGTTCTTAATAGCTTTATCATCAATAATAAATTCAACTGCCGGACTTAAAAATAAAAAATCTACTTCATTTATCGATCTTTGATTATTGATATCAAATTCTTTTATTGATTGTACTTTATCACCATCAAAGTTTATTCTTATCGGTTTATCATTTAAGAGATTATATATATCAATTATTGGTCCTTTAATTGAGTATTCCCCTTTATTTAAAACTTTATCTGTCCTCTCATATTTAAAATCTTTAAGTATATTAATAATAGTATTATATTTTGTTTCTTTATTTATCTCTTTAAAATATGATTTTATTAATTTTTTATTTATAACTTTTTTTATAATTGAAGAATATGTCGTTACTATAATATTATTATTATTATGATGTAATAAATTGTAATATGATTTAAGTCTTTCAGATATAATATAAATATCTTGAATAGAGTTTTCATATGGAAATCCTTCTATATCTAAAAATAAACTAATATTTTTCTTTTTAGTTACAAAAGCTGAAAAAATCTCATTAAAGTTAATAACCTCTGAATTATTATTTAATACAATAATTGTGTTATCAAAATTATTTGCTATATTACTAATTATATAATTAGCAGATGACCCATAAAGACCACCTAGTTTATATTCTTCTTTAATATCTTTAAAAATATTTTCCATGATAAAAAAAAGCAGTACATTTGTACTGCTTTTTATATTATTTAAGGCTTCCTTATTTTACAGTATTAAAACCAAGAATTTCCCAGTTTTGCATACCACCACGATACCATTTGATTTTATCAGCTGGATATCCATATTTAAGTAAGCTTTTGATATTATTTGGTGATTGACCGCACCACATGCCATTACAGTATAGTACTAATGTTTTTGCAGTATCAAAGTAAAATAAACCATTTTGCTCCTTTGCTCCAAATTTTTCTGTCATTATTTCTGCAATTGATATTGGGTCCGCGCCTTTAGCTTCACTCAGTTCTGTCCAAGGAATATTGACAGCCCCAGGAATCATTCCTTTGGCAGTCCAGTCTGGTGTTCTTGAATCAATTACCATGATTTCTGATCCATCGGGCATTTTCATACCTTTACTTTGCATCACAGCATAGTGAATTATTTCTTGCTCACCAATTGTCTCAATACCGGGTCTAAGTTGCATAGGTTGTATGCAAAATGGTGGACATGGCCTTGATGTTTTAGCAAATGATGGATTTACTGTATTTTTATTATTCTGATTTCTCATAATTTTATGACTACCTACATCAACAGAAATCCCTAGCTCCAGAGAGTTAGGACCATCAGCTTTTGATATTGCTACTGGTTTTTCAGCATAAGCGGTAGAGATTGTAAATACTGAAATTAAAAAAATACTTAAAATTGGCTTAATTTTCATACTCGTCTCCCTTTATATTTAAAGATTAGTTATTCGCAATCAGGCTCTTCTTCATCTTCTGGTTTTTCTTCAGCAAGTATCACTGATTCCATATTAGATACATTACTAAAAGTATTAGATTTAGCGATTTCAGTGAATGATAACGTAAATACAAATATACCCATAATTAAAAATGTTAGTGCTCTCATATTTCTCCTTTTTAGAGTGCAAGATAACTAGTTTAGAGCCACCTTTAATGATAATTTTACAGTATGAGCTAGATTAAATGAACATATTTCTTATTTTTTTATATGTAAAACTATCAAATATCGACAGATTCTACCTCATTTTTCTACTTTTTAGCGAAATTCCATCTTTTAATAGCTTGCTTCCTTTCATCTAAATTTAAAGTAAAACTTGATACAATTTCAGCATTCTTTAATGCATGGACTATATCACCATCCGCATTAGTAATAAAACTTGAACCCCAGAATCTTATTTTAGTTTTATTTTCTTTTTCCACACCAATTCTATTGGCAATGACAATTGGCGTATTAATCATTAGGCTATTAGACGTTATTACATTTATCCATTTCTTTTTTTCATTTTCTAGAGTAAAAGAATAATCATTATGAGAAGCATACCCTATGGATGTAGGACATAATATAAGATCTACATTTTTTTCAGATAATTTGATATAATTTTTTGAATGCCATTGATCCCAACAAATCATGGCTCCGATTTTAAATCCATTCATTTTAAAAATCTTGACTCCAGTTTCAGATTGATCAAAATGAAATTTTTCTCTATAACAATGTTCATTAGGTAAATCAGTCTTTCTATATTTACCGATAATACTTCCATCAGGTGATATCATGATTACAGTATTGTAATATTTTAATTGAGATTTTTCGTAAAAGGGTAGCAGTAAATAAAAACCTTTACTTTTACAAACAGTTTTAAATTTATCTATAATTTTCGAATTCACTGATATAGCCAAATGAGAACTTCTTGTTTTGGTTATAGGAAAATAGTTGAGATATGATAACTCATGTAAGATAACTATAGTTGTTCTTTTTGATTTTATAGTATTTAATGTTTTGATTAAATAGTGTAAATTTTTATAATGATCTAGCCCAATTTTTATTTGAACAATCACAATATCTATAAGATTATTATTCATTTTTATCATATATGAAATTATTCGTACAACAGTGAATACTACCATATTCATACAGTAAGTAAGTAGCATCGATATAACTTACATTCATGCCTTCAAACTTATTCTTCAAATTAATCTTCTTTTCTAAACTTGTATTTTTATTAATTGGTATAATTATATTATTAGATACTCGAAGGTAGTTCAGATATGAAAATGGTAGAATTTTATTTTCATCATTGGTGACCAAATCATCTTTTGAATGATTTATCATTTCAAGTTGTAAATTCAAGTTATTATTTTCAATAATACATATTAACTGTTTTTTTAACTTATCAAGTTTTAATTTATCAGGATGATTATAATCATTGGTTGACATGAACATTAATTTATTATCTTCAATTCTTACCATGTTATCTATATGTCCATTTGTATCATCCCCGGTTAATGAATCGATATCAATAACATAATAGTTTTTATTTAAACAATCCAAAAAAAAATTATCTAGATAAGCTTTAATTTCTTTCCAAGTCTTGTTTTTATTATTTATCATCAAACATTTTTTGTTTAGAATATAGATATTTTTATTATAACAAATATTACCGCCTTCAACGACTAGATCTCCAAAAGGCTTAATATATTTGGTTGGCCGTCTTAAATAATTTTTTTGAATATAGTCCATAATAGTTGTGAAAAGAGCAGCGTCTTTTCTAAAAGCATATTTTTCACCATAACCATTAAAATTTAACAATAATGATTTTGTTATATTTACACCATTGAATAAAAAATATGGCCCATAGTCTCTAATCCAGATATCGTTATTAATATAACTAAAGATATCTAAATATTTTTTAATCTTATTCATTTCTGCTTTATTATCTTTAACAAAATTTTTTAAGTAAATTTCAGGATTAAAATCATGATGTGTTATTAGTAAGACATAGTTATGATTTCTAATTATCAATAATAATAACTCACAATATGTTTGAATTAATTTTTTCCATATACTTGTTTCTTTATACATAGACGGCCATACAATCATTACAGCATTAGTCTCTGAATCTATAAGCAATCTGTTTTTACTCATAATTACTTCCTAAGACTATATGCTATGATATAATCATTACATGCGATTATTGCTAGCATATAAATTTTTACGTTCAAATCAAAATTCAAGTTCTATTAGTATAATATCAAAAATATCGGTTCTTGGGATAATTCTTGGTATATCGATATTGATTACTGTTATTTCAGTGATGAATGGTTTTGAAAAAGAGCTCAAGAGTAAAGTATTAGGCTTTACATCACATGTAACTATATATACCAATGGAGATAAAAATATAGATATTTCATTTTTAGATTCATTGATATCACAGAAAAAAATCATAGGTTATTCTCCGTATCTTGAACAAGAAGGTTTATTGATCTCTAGAAATTCATCAACAGGTGTATTTTTTAGAGCAGTTTACCCAAATCTTGAAAAGAGAGTTGGCGTTTCAGAAGATGATATTCTAGTGGGTTCTTATGATGATTTATATAATATAGAGAATGGGATTATAATAGGTAGTGGTATAGCTGAAAAACTTAACTTGTCATTGGGGGATGATATTAATCTTCATACATCTTTGCCTGGCACTAATAATTCTGAGCATATTCAACAAAATCTAAAAGTTATAGGAATTTTTGATGTAGGTATTTATGAGTACAATAATGCATATGTTTATATCAATATTAATTTATTATCGAAAATTATGGGGACTATTAGTGATAATTTCGTAATTGACACGGTTAGGGTAAAACTACATAATCCATTAAAATCTTTCGAATTTACTAATTTCTTCAATGAGTCTCAAAGTTTAATGTATGCGCAAGATTGGAGCTTAACACATCAATCATTATTTTTAGCGATTAGTAATGAAAAAAGAGTGATGTTTATCATACTAATGTTAATAGTAGCAGTAGCAGCTTTCAATATTGTTTCATCATTATTTATGCTTATAAAAAACAAAGAAAGAGAGATAGCAATTCTTATGACTATCGGTGCAAGTAGAATCGATATAGTGCTTATTTTTCTCTATCAAGGGTTCTTCTTAGGTTTGGTAGGAATAATATTTGGAGTACTACTAGGCATATTTCTTTCTAACAATATTGATTTAATTTTAAAGTATATAGAGTACTTGTTTAATATTAATCTTATGCCTGCTGAAATATACCATTTAAGCAAGATACCTTCCCTAATTAATAATAGTGACATATTATTTATTATAATATATACATCTTTACTAACATTCCTGTCTGCAATTTATCCTGCTATAAAAGCATCGTCAATAAAACCAACAGAAATATTTAGAGGTAACAATTAATGCTTGAGATTAAAGATCTTTGTAAGTCTTATAGAGAACATAATAGCAAGCAGATTGATGTTCTCTCAAATGTTAATTTAAATATACCAGGTGGAGCAATAGTTGCGCTAAAAGGTATCTCAGGGAGTGGTAAAAGCACATTACTCAATCTAATTTCAGGTCTTGATGTGGTATCATCAGGCCAAATAACTTTCTTTAATGAGTCAGTCACTTCAATGAATATTAATCAACTATCTAGATTTAGAAAATTAAACATAGGTATGATTTTCCAATTTTTCAATTTGATAAATGATTTAACTGTATACGAAAATATCTTATTACCTTTGCTATTAACTAAAGTAAATAAAAAAGATGCTCATAATAGAGTGATGGAGTTATTAGATAATATTGGTCTAGCACATAGAAAAGACTTTAAGACAAATTTACTTTCAGGAGGAGAATCACAGAGAGTTGCAACTGCAAGAGCTTTGATAATCAATCCTCGATTAATTTTGGCTGATGAGCCAACAGGCAACCTAGATAAAGACAATGCAAATCTAATTCTCGATTTATTAATTGATACCTCTAGGAAAAATAATTCATCCCTGATTATTGTTACGCATAATGATAATATTATAAATAGATTTGATAAAGTTTATACACTTAAAGATGGTACAGTTAATTAATCATCTCATCTTTTTTAATCTTCTATATGCATATATTTTCCAAAGTATATGCATAATTATATAACTTAAAATACTTGAGAAAATACCTATTATGACGCAACCGAACAATAATGGTTCCCATATGTTACCTAGTGCACTCATTATCCAGTCTGTATCCATCGCAAAGTTATCATAAACTGGATTAAGACCTAGTAACTCATTTCCAAAAAGATATGCGAAGTACATCATTGGCGGCATGGTAATAGGATTACTAATCCAGACGCCTGCAAGAGATATGGGTAAATTTGCACGGAAAACCACCGCAAAATATGCAGCGGGTATCATTTGAAATAACATGGGCATCCAGCCTAAAAAAACCCCGATAGCAATGGCTCTACAAAATGATATACGGTTGAACTTCCATAAATCCTCATGAAACAGCGAGTTGCCAAGAAAAGACAGGTATTTATTATCTTTAATTACTTCTTTATTAGGTGTATATTTCTTAAAAAAATTTTTCATTTGTTATAGTTTATTGATAAATATAGATATTTCTTACTCAATATGTATTAATATCATATACTACTACAAATTGATTACTTTTTTGTTAAATATAATATGCAAAAGTCTACTAGTGAAAGCGCCAGTTCAGGTCTATATTTAAGGTTACTTAGCTATACATTTCAATACAAATTAATATTCTTCATTTCTATAATAGCCATGGCAATGTTTGCTGTTACTGATACTGCTTTTGCAGCATTAATTAAGCCATTATTGGATGGAAGTTTTGTTGCAAAAGATCCAGAGACAATAAGAATGTTTCCTTTTATTTTAATAGGTTTATTTTTACTTAGGAGTATTTCAGGATTTATTTCTACTTATGGAATTGCCTGGGTTGGGAGAAATGTAATTAAAAAAATTCGAGAAGAAATGTTTAGTAAACTTGTCCATATGCCAACTAAAACATACGATTTTGCATCCTCTGGAGAACTTTTGTCAAAACTTACTTATGATACTGAGCAAGTTGCAGAAGCAGCTACAAAAGCAATAACCGTATTAGTAAGAGATGGGCTTACTGTTTTAGGGTTATTGGGTTTGATGTTATATCAAAGTTTCATCTTATCTATAGGATTGTTTATTATTGGCCCAGTGATCGCTATATTTGTAAAAACTATGAGTGTAAGGTTTAGGGATACTAGCAAACACATTCAAAAATCAATGGGTTTTATTACAAACGTTGTTGAAGAATTAATAGCAGGACATAGAGTTGTTAAAATATTTGGTGGCGAAAAAACTGAAAAAAAATCATTTGAATATGTTAATGAAAATAATCGTGATAGGCATTTAAAGCTCGCTTTAATTCAAGGTATTAGTATACCATTAGTTCAGTTTGTAGTTGCTTTATTTTTAGCTGGTGTTATATATTTTGTTACATCAGACCAATATCTTGAAGTAATTTCTGTTGGAACTTTTATGTCTTTCATTACAGCAATGATATTAATATTTGCACCACTTAAAAGATTGGCAGAAATTAATGTTGTACTTCAGAGAGGAATAGCTGCTAGTGAGTCAATTTTTAATCTTCTAGATTCCAGTTCAGAAAAAGAAGTAATTCCGTCAACTAATGTTAGAGAATTTAATAAGGATTTTAAATCTATCTATTTCAATAAAATTAGTTTCTCATATTATGATAATAACAACATGGTGCTTAAAAATATAAACTTTAGTATAGGCAAAGGCGATACATGTGCAATTGTAGGGAAGTCTGGTAGTGGCAAGTCAACTTTAATTAATCTTTTACCAAGATTTTATGATATTAAAGAAGGTGGAATTTTGATTGATGATGTCAATATAAATAAATATGATTTGAATGAATTAAGATCTATGATTGCATATGTAGGCCAAGATTTAACTCTTTTTAATGATTCAATTAGAAATAATATTGCTTATGGCGCACTTGAAGATAAATCTTTTTCAGATATAAAATCAGCAGCTAAAAGTGCAAATGCTGATGAATTTATTAAAAATTTTAGTAATAATTATGATACCTTAGTAGGAGATAATGGCGTCCTACTATCAGGTGGACAAAGACAACGAATTGCAATTGCTAGAGCTATTCTAAAGGATGCTCCTATTTTATTATTAGATGAAGCCACTAGTTCCCTAGATTCAGAGTCAGAAAAACTAATACAAAATGCAATTTCAGAACTACAAAAAAATCGTACTACGATTGTAATAGCTCATAGATTGTCAACGATTGAAAATGCTGACCAGATAATAGTATTGGATGATGGGTCCATTGTAGAAATAGGAAGACATCAAGACCTTATTAATAGAGAGGGGTTATACGCAAAACTACATAAAATTCAGTTTCCACTATCTGAAATATGATTAAGAAAATTCTCAAAAAAACTTGGTATTCAAAAATAGGAATTTTGAGTATCTTATTGTCTCCTATAGCATTTATTTTTTTAATTACGATTAAACTAAAATATTTTCTGTATTATAAGAGCATTTTAAAAAAGAAGAATTTTAAAATACCAATAGTTGTTATAGGTAATGTAACGGTTGGGGGGTCTGGTAAAACACCTTTCTGTATTTGGCTTGCTAATCATTTAACTAAAAAAGGCTTAACTATTGGAATTGTCTCATCAGGTTATAGAGGTAGCTCTAACAGTCCCCAAACAGTCACACATAATTCAAATCCAGATATTGTTGGAGACGAAGCTTATATGTTACATAAATTAACCAGCTCAGTCGTTGTAAGTGGCGGCAACAGAGTAGAGGCTACTAAGCTACTTGTAGAAAGTGATAATTTTGACTTAATCTTGCATGATGATGGATTACAGCATTATGCGCTAAAAAGAAATTACGAAATACTAATGATTGATTCAATTCATCTATATGGTAATAAAATGCTTCTTCCATCTGGACCTCTTAGGGAACCTTTGAATCTTGCTAAAAAAAGAGCTGATATCGAAATAGTAACAAATCTAAATGATATCAAAAAATTTGAAAATAATTCATTAAGTCAATATCATATTCTCACTTATAATAAAGAGGTTGAAAATACTGCTAACAAAATAGTTAAACCTATAGATTCTTTTGCTAATAACAAAATTCATCTAGTTACGGGTATTGCTCATAATGACTTAATACTTTTATCACTTCTGAAATATAATATAGATGTCTGTACACATGAATATGATGATCATCATAAATTTTCTTCAAATGATCTTAACTTCAATGATTCATGTCCAATCTTTATTACAATGAAAGATTATGTTAAGTTAAGTAAAGTAAACAATAAGAATCTATGGGTTTTAAAACATGAGATTAAGCCAAGTGAAACGTTAATTAATAAAATTGATGATGATATAAACAGATTAATAAGTTATGAAAATTAGAATAGTTATTCCAGCAAGGTTAGAATCAACAAGGTTTCCAAATAAACTTATCAAAAAAATAAATAAAAAAACTATTATAGAACATATATTGGATCATGCAAAAAAAATTCCTTCAGATTCACTTATCTTGGCAACTGATAGTACCAAACTCAAGGAAATAGCAATAGATAATAATATATCTTTTTGGTATTCAAAAAAAAAATATCACTGCGGCACTGAGAGGATTGCTGCAGCATGTAAAGATTTAAAATTTAATAAAAAAGATATTATTGTTAATATTCAGGGAGATGAA
>NZZP01000003.1 GCA_002698665.1 Gammaproteobacteria bacterium
AACAAATGTTGGATACTCTGCTATAGCAAGTAATGATATTATTGGGAGCACTATGATGATATATAGCTTAAACATATTTATAACCGATAAGTTGTTGACGCAATACTGTCATGTTATTATCACTACTCATATAATAACATAAATTTATGGCCGATATATTAATTCATAAATCTGCAAAATATATAGAAGAAGACTTAGATTATTACTGTTCTGATATCAGAGATAAACATAATATGATTAAGCCTAAGGATGGTATTATAAGTTTATCATGTGACTCAAACCTATATAAGGCCTCTCCTACTAATTCAGATATTTGTTCGCCGTACTATCCATTTGCTCATGGCAGTTTTGATAGAATTTATCTGGGTATTAGTTTCCCACTTTTTGCAAATAATTGGGGTGCAGCATTTTTACGTCACTTAATGTATCTTGTAAATACCGATGGTGCGGTTATATTGCCCGTATATGCTGAAAGACAAGGAGTTGAAAAAAATTACTGGTCACGAAGTTCGCTAGAAGTAATGTTTCAAAGCAGACAGAAATGGTGGGGCATGAGTAATATTTGGGCAGAAAATGATGGCGTGATGTCTATGAGAATAGGTAAAAAAGAACCTCCAAAACAAAATAGTACATTTAATTATTTATTCGATAATGTAAGTTTTGATGGAACAAATAATTCGGATGAAACAATAGCTAGTGAAATAAACAGACATCATTGCAACGGAACCATTAGCGCTATAGTGGAGCAAATTATAATAAACTTCTTCGGAAGAACTAGACCTGTAACATTTTGTGATATAAAAGGGAGCGGGTTACTAACATCCGAAATTCTTATGAGTGATTATATTAATATCAAACATGCCACCCAACACATTGATGAGAATGGAGATGTCAATGATGTTAAAAAATATATCTCGAATAATTTTGAAAAAAATTTTAGTGTTAACTCATATCCAAATTTTAGTTTAGATTTAGGTAAAAAATTCGATGTAATTACCATTATTGATTCTCTCAATGATTGTGCTGATTTGGATAAGAGCAAATATTATAATGCAATGCTAAATAATCTTAACGATAAAGGTATATTGATTGTAAGGGATAAAGTTTTTAATGATGATGTATTTATTGAAGATCTCATCAAAAATGTATCGTTTACTATAGAGCACAGTCAGTACTCATCCATTGTCGCCACAAAACATAACAATAAAACTGATATCGCTCATTATTCAGACATTATTTTTAATGAATTACAAACAGAAAATAAAGAAAGAAATAATGTTTTTAATATATTATATAAAAAATGAATATAGAAAATATACTTAATCAAATTAGTTCACATGTATGGGGGCCTATAACATTATCTCTTCTACTTGGTGTCGGTATATATTTAATGTTTTTACTCAAAGGTTTCCCATTATTGAAGATTAACATAGGGCTCCAATCTCTATTTAAAAAATCAGATAACAAAAATGATGGTGATATATCACCATTTGAGTCTTTAATGACAGCTTTATCTGGAACTGTTGGAACAGGTAATATAGCTGGTGTTGCGACTGCAATATTTCTTGGTGGGCCTGGTGCAATCTTTTGGATGTGGGTTACAGCATTATTCGGTATGGCAACAAAATATGGTGAAGCTTTCCTTGCTGTGCATTATAGAGAAAAAAATCCATCTGGTAATATTGTTGGGGGGCCGATGTATTATATTAAGAATGGATTAGACAAGAAGTATCATTTTCTAGCTTATCTATTTGCATTTTTTGGCATGGTAGCTGCTTTTGGTATCGGTAATAGTGTTCAGTCTAATTCTGTTGCTCAAGTTTTAAAAATTGAGTTAGGACTTTCTACAATAATTTCTGGTCTGGTGTTGGCGTTGCTAGTAACACTAGTAATTATAGGTGGTATCAGCAGTATAGGAAAAGCTGCGTCTAAGTTAGTACCAACTATGTCTCTGTTGTATGTCTTTGGTGGTCTATATATAATTTTTGCAAATTTGGATGAAATACCTGAAATATTTAACATGATTATATCATCTGCTTTCTCACCAGTTGCTGCTTCGGGTGGATTTGCTGGTGCATCAATATGGATGGCTATTAGATTCGGTGTTTCAAGAGGTGTATTTTCAAATGAAGCCGGGCTTGGCAGTTCACCAATTGCTCATGCCGCATCAAAAACCAATAATCCTGTTATGCAGGGTACTATATCAATGTTAGAACCATTAATAGATACATTACTAATATGTACAATTACTTCTTTTGTAATTTTAATTGGTGATAATTGGTTATCTGGTGTAAACGGCGCAGCTTTAACAAGTTTAGCATTCAACTCTGGTATGCCTATAGTCGGAAAATACATTGTGATTTTAGGTCTTGTCTTATTTGCTTTCAGCACAATTATCGGTTGGAGTTATTATGGTGAGAAATGTGCTGAGTTTTTATTTGGCAATAAAATAATTAAAACTTATAGATTATTATGGATCTTAATAATACCAATAGGTGCAACAACTGATTTAAATTTAATTTGGCTTATAGCTGATATAATGAATGGCTTAATGGCGATACCAAACTTGATTGCTCTCTTACTACTGAGTCCTATCATATATAAAACGACAAATAGTTATTTAATTAAAAAAAATGATGCTCGACAATCAAGATAAGATATTACTAACTAATCATGTCAAAAATGCATTAAAAGAAGATGCTATTGATAAAGATGTAACAACAAAATCTTTGTCTCTTAACAAAATAGTGACTGCTCAAATAATTTCAAAACAAACAGGTGTATTATGTGGGACTTACTGGGTCAATGAAGTATTCAGACAGATAGATAAAAGAGTAAAAATTAAATGGAATAAAAAAGATTCATCATTAATTCAAAATAATCAAACAATAGCATCTATAACCGGAAACTCATCTTCTATTTTAACAGGTGAGAGAGTAGCTCTTAATTTTTTGCAAACACTATCTGGTATATCTAATAAAATATTAAAATATAAAAAAAAATTGAACACGAGAAAAGTCAAAATCTTACACACAAGAAAAACTTTACCTGGATGGAGATATGCAACAATCTATGCTGCTAAAATCATGGGATGTAATCCACATCGAACAGATCTTTCTGAGTCAATTTTAATTAAAGAGAACCACCTATGTTTGAATAATAATCTAACAGCAATTGTTAGAAATGCGAAAAAAATGAAAAAATCTATTATAGTTGAGATAAAAAACATTGGTGAATTAAAAAAGATTAACGGGCTGGATATAGATAGAATTTTATTAGATAACTTTAAGCCATCAGATATTAAAAAAATAGTTAAAAGAATAAATAATATACCGATAGAGGTATCTGGAAATATCAACATTAAAAATATTTATAAATATAATATTCCGGGAGTTTCGTTCATTTCTATAGGTGATCTAACTAAAAATATCACGGCCCATGATTTCTCTTTACTTATGTTGTGAGCATGGAGAAAGTGCATTATTCTATATATAATAGGATATGGACGACAAACTAAAGCGATATAATAAAAAGAACCATTTATTAAAAATATTTCTAGTTATTCTACTATTTTGGCTAATTCTCTCAGGTATTTTCAGCATGCCACTGATCATCTTGGGTCTCGCCTCTACTGTATTCGTGCTATATATAGTCAATCGGATGGATTTAGTAGACCATGAAGTCAGTCTGCATAATTTCAATGCGATTGCATTAATTTCATATTTTTTCTGGCTTATAAAAGAAATAATAATATCAAATTTAAAAGTATGCATATGCATACTAACGCCAGGCAATACAACCAAGCCTGAGACTATGAGTATAAAATCTTCACAGAAGTCTGAGCTTGCTCATACCATCTATGCTAACTCAATTACGCTAACACCAGGTACTGTTACAATAGATATTAAGGATAATATACTTGTTGTTCATACGCTAGACAAAAAATTTAAAGATTCACTTGAATCAGGCGAGATGGATAAAAAACTTTATAAAACTGAAATATTAATAGAAGACAAAGAGAATAAAATTGATTAATTTAATTACACTAATAATAGCCGTACTTTGCTTAGCAATATTTATCTCAATTATAAGATTTATTACCGCCGATGATATTTATACCAAAATTTTAACCGTTAATCTAATAGGAACTAAAATTATCTTACTAGTATTGCTGTTTGGTGCCTTATCAGTGAAAAAAGACTTTACTGATATTGCTATGATTTATGCTTTAATTAATTTCATATCGACAATAGTAATTCTAAAATATTATGAAGACAAAGAGGAGTATAAATGAATATAATCTCATCAGTCTTACTAGTATTAGGTGCTTTGGTGCTATTAGTTGGTACTATAGGTACATTTAAATTTAAAGATTTTTTATCAAGAACACATGCAGTATCTGTAGTTGATACCTTTGCTACATTATTAATAATAATTGCATTAATGGTAAACTACGGTTTCACGCTATTTAGTTTAAAATTATTATTAATATTAATTTTTTTATACATAACTGGCAGCACTGCTATCCATGCATTAACACAAGCATATCTAAAGAGTAAATCCAAAGGAGAATTAAAATAGATATATCAGTTCTATATTTCTTAATTACTATACTTTTAGTTATATCGTTTTATATAATGATTACTAGAAATCTATTTGCAGCAATCATGTCAACAACAATATTTAGTTTATTGTGTGCATTAATATTTTTATTAATGGATGGTGTAGATGTCTCGTTAACTGAAGCGGCTGTGGGTGCTGGTATATCAACAATACTATACCTAAGCGCGCTAAAGCATACGCATATAATAATTAAACCATCAAAACATGCAGCTGCTCCATTGGTCGTAATTTTCATTTTGATGTTAATACTTCTAGGGGCAATGACATATGATATACCAAATGTAGGCGAACCAAATAGTGCCTCTAATTCCAGAGTAACCCAACATTATATAGATAGGTCTAATAAAGAAATGGGGATACCAAATATGGTGACATCTATTTTAGCCAGCTACAGGGGGTTTGATACTCTGGGCGAGGTAGTAGTTATATTTATTGCTGGAATATCCGTAATAGGAATACTTAGAAATAAAAAAGCAAAATCATGAAACAACATACCATACCAAGAATAATTACAAAGTTAATAGTACCATTTATATTATTATTTGGCTTATATGTTCAGTTTCATGGTGAAATTTCTGCTGGCGGTGGGTTTCAGGCTGGAGTGATCTTTGCGTCTGGATTTATTCTTTATAATGTTATATTTGGCATAAATGTTGGAGAGAAAATCTTGCCAATAGGATTAACAATAAGCATTATGGCTTTTGGAATATTTTTATACATTTTTGTCGGATTATTAGGAATTTTAATGGGGGGTAATTATCTAGATTACAACTTACTTGGGGAATCAAAAGTTCAAGGTCAGATAATTGGTATATTTCTTGTTGAATTGGGCGTCGGTATTACCGTTAGTAGTGTCATGATATTGATATACTATTCATTTAATAAGTTCGAGGATAATAAATGACGATTTATTTATTAAACATGGCATTATTTTCATTAGGATTAATTATTATCATACGTGAATCTAATCTAATAAAGAAAATAATAGGGCTTAATATCTTTCAGTCATCTGTCTTTATTTTCTATTTGTTAATTAGTAAAGTTGAAAATGGATTACCGCCAGTTTTCATCGATGCTACATCAGTGTACTCTAATCCATTGCCGCATGTCTTGATTCTAACTGCTATCGTCGTTAGTATCGCAACAACGAGCTTGGCCCTTGCACTTGTAATAAAAATTAAAAATATCTATAAAACTATCGAAGAAGATGAATTAGATGAGACGTAAAACATGAGTCAAATTCCTATTCTAATAATTATTTTACCGCTCATTATAGTACCAATAATTTTGTTACTTAGAAATAATTTATATTCATATATATTGAGTATTGCCGTGTCGCTAATTAATTTAGTACTTACAATATTATTATTACAATATGTATTGAAATCCGGAAACTTATATTATGAGTTAGGGTCATGGAGTGCTCCTATTGGGATAAGGCTAAATGCAGATTTATTAGCCTGTTATTTTTTATTGTTAATTAATCTAATGAGTTTTATTTGTTTAGCGGCTGGTAAAAAAATTATAGATGATACAGTTCAAGAAAATAATATTTTTTTATTCTACATAGCTTGGCTATTATGTAACATCGGGTTTTGTGGAATCATTCTAACAGATGATATATTTAACTTATTCGTCTTTTTAGAAATATCGTCCCTATCTAGCTATTTTTTAATTTCACAAGGTACACATAAAGCCTCTCCAATTGCTGCTATACAATATTTGTTTATAGGAAGTATAGGGGCAGTATTTATTTTGCTAGCTATAGGTATGTTATATGTAAACACTGGTACTTTAAATATGACTGATATATCACAATCTATTAGTATAGGTAATATATCTTTGCCTATTGTTTTATCAATAGGGCTATTCTTTGTAGGTATTGGCATTAAATCTGCATTATTTCCATTACATGGATGGCTTGTAAAAACTTACTCTTATGCCCCATCTATTGTAGTCACATATTTTTCAGGAACTTCTACAAAAGTAGGCATTTATATTCTATTAAGAGTTTTTCTGGATATATTCCATACCATAGAACCTCTTGAATACTATGATCTAGCAAGCTTTATCTTATTCTTGTCATTATTAGGAGTATTCTTGTCAACATTCTTTGCTATCAGGCAAAATGAAGTAAACAAGATGTTGGCTTATTCCAGTATTGCTCAATTAAGTTATATTCTTATAGCCATTATGTTAATGACACCGGAAGGTCTCTCGGCTGCACTGATACATATTTTTAATCATTCTATTATAAAGACAGGTCTATTTTTAACGATTGCTGTTCTATTTGTAAATCAATCTAATATTACAATTAGTGATCTCTCAGGATATGGCAAAAATTTTCCAGTATTAATGTTATCTTTTTTGATTCTGATATTAAGTTTAATTGGCTTGCCGTTAACTTCAGGGTTTATAAGTAAATGGTACTTAGTATCATCAATTTTAGATTCTAATGTTTGGTATATAAGTATTATGGTATTAGTTACTTCTTTTATGACAGTATTTTATGCTTGGTTATTAATTGAGAAAATTTATTTTAGTGACCTAGTTGACTCAAAAAAATATTCACATTTTGAATTTAGATATTCCTTCGTAATATTATTAGCAATTGCAAGTATATTTTTAGGGATAGATACTACTTTAACAGTTGATTTATCTGAAGAGATATCAAATCAATTTTACATGGTTTTAGATAAATGAATTTAATATTACTGCATTTAATTTTTTTATTAGTAGGTATGTTTGTTTTATATGCCTCTAGAAATAATAATCTTAATCAAGTTTTCTATATAATGATATGTTTTGTATCTCTAATTTTTGCTATATTAATATCTAATACCATAGATGTAGCAAAACCCAATTCCATTGATGTTTACAATATTATTCAAGATATACCAATATCTTTTGGCTTAGACTTTTTAGGAATAATATTTTTATTTATTTCAAATTCATTATGGTTAATGGTTTCTCTATTTTCACTGAGTTACTTAAAGCTAAACTCTTATCAGGAAAAGTATAAATTTTACTTTTTCTTTACATTAGCAATGTTTTCAACAAATGCTATAATTTATTCATCTAATATTCTAACAACATTTATTTTCTATGAAATTTTAACACTATCTACCTATCCGCTAGTTACATTTAAAAATAATGAAGAGTCTCTTAAGAAGGGAAAAATATATTTATATTATTTATTGGGTACATCAATTATATTTTTTCTACCCGCTATGATTATAACATATCTAATTTCAGGTACATTGGATTATACTAATGGAGGATTTTTACAAAACCAAGATCACAGCATCTTATTTTTATTATTTATTCTCTATTTGTTTGGAGTTGCAAAGTCTGCATTAATGCCTTTTCATAAATGGCTGCCTTCAGCTATGGTAGCGCCCACACCCGTCAGCGCATTGCTACATGCTGTTGCAGTTGTAAAATCAGGGGTATTTATATTGATGAAAATAATATTATTAGTTTTTGGATCGACTACCCTGCTAAGTACAGGACTTGATACTGTTTTAATAACTCTAGCATCATTGACTATAATCATTTCTTCTATAATTGCAATCTATCAAGACAACATTAAACTGCGTTTAGCTTATTCAACAATAGGACAACTATCATATATCTTGCTGGCAACTGCCATTATGTCCTCTTATTCTATTTTAGCCGCGGTTCTTCATCTAATATTTCATGCATTAGGGAAAGTAATGTTATTTCTTAGTGCTGGTATCATAACTACACAAACAGGAATAAAAAAAGTTAGTGAAATGGATAATCTGTCAGCTAAGTTACCATATACATGTTTAGTAATATTAGTAGGTGCATTTATTATGATTGGCTTGCCACCTACTATAGGGTTCATTAGCAAATGGTATCTTATAAGTGGCATTATAGATTCAGGAAAGATTAATATCTTAATTATTATTCTTGTCAGCACATTACTTAATGCTGGGTACTACTTTCCAATGATTTATCGATCTTATTTTAAAACTGCCCCCATAAGCAATGTGTCATCTGTAGAGAATATTGGCCTTATTTTACCGGTTCTACTCATAGCTGTAGTATCAGTGCTATTATTTTTTAATGTAGATTTTATAATTAACTTTATTAATAGGTATATATTTTAAAATGAATGATAGAAACAAAATATTTTATACTCTACTGTTGCTGATTAACTTAGCACCATACTTATATGGATTCTATGATTTTGATAAAGTTAATTTTGGTATAGATAATTTTATTGGTTTCTATGCGATTTTTGGATTTATAGCATGCTTGGCATTAATTATATTAGCCAAATTACTAGCAATATTTTTAAAGAAAGGGGAGACATACTATGATGAATAGTCTCTTGATGCATCCCGGAGTACCTTTAATTATTGCATCGATATTAATATTAATTTTTAAAGGAAAAGCAAATATTCTGTCTCTAGGAGCAATATTGGTATCCTTTGTTTTACTAATATTATTCTTACCTGCTAATAATCTCGAATTTATTTTTCTTGACTATAACTTTATCTTTTTTGATTACAGTAAACTTTCATTTCTGTTTTGTTTAGTATTTCTACTGATAGCTTTACTTGGAAAGATATTTTCAATATATAGAGATTGTTATAAAGAAAAAGCATTAATTTTACTCTATATTGCATCTTCAATTACAGTCATATTTTCTGGTGATTTTATAACTCTTTATATCTTTTGGGAGATAATGGCTATTTCATCTTCAATGATAATATGGTCGTCAGGAACCAAACAAGCAAGTAAAGCAGGAATACGATATTTACAAGTACATTTGTTTGGCGGTGTTATTTTATTAATGGGCATAATTGGCTTATATATGGATACCGGCAACCTGCAAATAAGACATTTAGATTTATACTCTTGGTACAACTGGCTGATGCTGACCGGTTTTTTATTGAATGCAGGCGCACCTCCTTTCTCGCATTGGTTGCCAGATGCATATCCTGAAGGAAGTTATTCTTCAACAATATTCTTATCGGCATACACAACTAAAACATCAGTATTTATTTTAATAATGACTTTTGCTGGTGAAGAAATATTAATATATTTTGGATTGTACATGATTATGTATGGAATTATCTATGCCCTTTTAGAAAATGATATTAGAAAAATTTTATCCTATAGCATTGTTAATCAAGTAGGTTTCATGATCGTAGGAATTGGAATAGGGACAGAATTAGCTATTAATGGAGCTTCTGCACACGCATTTTCACATATAATCTACAAGGGGTTGTTATTAATGTCAGCCGGAAGTGTGATTTATATGATTAATAAACGAAAATGTACAGATGTAGGCGGTCTATATAAAACTATGCCAATTACAGCAACATGTGGAATTATTGGTGCTCTTGCAATCTCAGCGTTTCCTCTAACATCTGGATTTATTTCTAAGTCTATGATTTTGGATTCAAGTATTAATCAGAATCTGATATATGTCTGGGTGCTTTTACTCATAGGTTCTGCTGGAGTTTTTCTTCATGCAGGAATAAAGTTTCCTTGGTTTGTATTCTTTCATAGAGATAAAAATATAATTACAACCGATCCTCCAATGTATATGAAACTATCGATGATTACAGCATCCATAATATGTATTGGAATTGGAATATTCCCTGCTATATTGTATGACATTCTTCCTTATGCAACAAACTATGTACCGTATACTGGCAATCATGTTATTAGTCAACTTCATCTGTTGATATTTTCTGGACTAGCATTTTTTATCTCTCTTAAATATTTAGAAAGGACGTTAACAATAACTCTAGACTTTGATTGGGTATATAGAGATAAAGGCAGGTACATTAATAAGCTTGTTGTTTTAATGCAAACTTTATTAAATAATTTAATGCTTAAAATGAGTTTAAAAAATATTAAAGGTAAATTTTTAGTATTTGAAAACTATGTCATGAGGCAGGCTACAGTTTCAGTCATGGTTACATTAGTATTAATTACACTAACAGTATTCCTTTTACTTAATATTATTTAGTACCCCCAATTGTGATATCCTTGATGAGTATTGAACCTGTTCGTATACGCCCTCTTATATCTATGTCATCACCTAGTGCTACAATATTTTTAAACATTTTTAATAAATTTGATGCTACTGTGATTTCGGTTACAGGATGTTTTATTTCTCCATCCTTAATAAGATACCCAAAGGCTCCACGCGAATAGTCGCCTGTTAATGTATTAGCTCCACTGCCCATCATATCAGTAATAAATATACCATCTTCCATTGTAGAAATTATATTTTTTGTAAGTGATCTATCGGTATCTATTATAATATTAGTCAATGAACCATTTCCCGTACATTCCATTTTTAATTTTCTTGAAGAATAAGTATCCAACAAATAGGTTTTCAATATACCTTTAGATATAATATCTTTTTTACATGTCAAGACCCCATCAATATCATAGGGTCTTGTTGCAGGCCCACCCTCAAGGAGAGGTTCTTCTCTTATGTTGAGAAAATTAGGGAATATTGTTTCTTCAAGTTTGTTTAAAAGAAAACTTGATTTTTTATAAATTGAAGAACCATCAATAGCTCCCAAAAAGTTTGATATAATAGACTGAGCCATTTCTGGTGAAAATAAAACCGGACACGCGCGCGTCTTAATTGTTTTGGCGCCCAGTCTAGAGACTGCTCTTCTAGCAGCTATTCTACCAATATCTTTAGCATTCTCTATGCTATCAAGGTCTCTTGTAGAAGAATACCAGTAGTCTCTTTCCATTAATTTATCCTGCTCTGCTAAAGCAATGCAGGATAGCGAATAATCAGTTGATTTATACGAGCCATAAGCCCCATTAGAATTCAAGATAATATTTTTTTGATTGGAATATGAAAATGTTGATCCCTCAGAATTTGTTATTCTGTTATCAAAACTGAAAGCTTCACTTTCACATTCAATTGTTTTATCGATAATTTCATTAATATCTAGTTTCTCTGGGTAATAAATCCCTAAGTCAGTCCAATCATTTTTTGTATAGTTGGACTCAGGCAAGCCCTGACATTCATCCTGTTGAGTGTTGGTAGAAATATACTCAGCTTTCTCTATTGTTTTTTGTATACTCTCTAAGGATAGATTATTGGTTGAAGCAGTCCCTTTTTTATAATTATTATATACAGCTACCGCCAACCCAGTGTCTTGATGATGTTCAATACTTTCTACTGATTTCGATCTAGATGTTACCGTAAAACCATCAGATAATGATAAAGAAAATACATATTGATAATCTGTCTTTAATTTAGAAAGTAAGTTTTGTATCAGATTTTTATATTTGTCAGCATCCGGTGTATTTGATGTCAAATTTTTGTTCCCCCAACTGTAATATCATCTATTTTTAGAGTGGGCTGACCTACGCCAACAGGTACACTTTGACCATCTTTTCCGCATGTGCCTACACCATCATCTAACTTAAGATCATTTCCGACCATAGAAACTTTTTTGAGCACTTCCGGTCCATTTCCAATTAATGTCATACCTTTTATCGCATGACTAATTTTACCATTAGCTATTTTATAAGCTTCCGAAGCCGTAAAAACAAACTGCCCATTCGTTATGTCAACCTGTCCACCGGAGAAATTTACAGCATAAATACCATTTTGAACTGATTCAATAATTTCACTAGGATTATATTTTCCAGGCCTCATAAATGTATTTGTCATTCTTGGCATTGGCAAACATGAATAGTTTTCTCTTCTACCATTTCCAGTTGGTCCCGTCTTCATAAGTTTTGCATTTACTTTATCCTGCATATAACCTTTCAACACACCATTTTCTATAAGGGTATTGCATTGTGTCTCGCATCCTTCATCATCAAAAGACAGTGATCCTCGTCTTTTCGATATTGTTCCGTCATCAACAATAGTACATTGCGATGATGCGACTTTTTTTCCAATTAAGTTAGAAAATGCTGAAGTTTTTTTTCTATTAAAATCACCTTCTAATCCGTGTCCAATAGCCTCATGGAGAAGTACGCCAGGCCAACCTGGTCCAAGGACAACCGTCATGGCTCCAGCTTTTGCTTCTTGTGCAGACAAATTTACATCAGCTTGCCTGAGAGCCTCTTCTGCATATGTATATGCAATATCAGAATCAATTATATGGTCATATGAATATCTACCGCCTCCACCAGCTGATCCTCTCTCTCTTCTATCTCCTTTCTTTAGAATAACCATGACACTAAATCTTACTAGTGGTCTATCATCAAAAGCTTTAATTCCATCTGTGTTAGCAACAAATATTGAATCGTAACTTCCTGCAAGACTAATAATCACTTGCTCGACCCTAGAATCTTTAGCTCTAATATGATTATCAATTTTTTTAAGAAACTTAACCTTTAAATCATCTTTTATACCGTCTATTGGTGATACTGGCTCATAAAGTTTTCTAATATTCTGTTCCTCACCTATTTTTATGAGTTTTTCTTTTCCAGATTTTGCTATACATCTCGAGGTATTTGCTGCAGACATTAAATTATCGAACTCAAAATTATTGCTATATGCAAAACCAGACTTATCAGAGACAACCGATCTAATGCCGACTCCACTATCTATACTAGAAGAACCATGTTTAACAATACCATCTTCTAGTTGCCAACTTTCGGATAATGTATGTTGAAAATATATATCAGCAAAATCTATATTTTTTGAACATGCAACTGATAATATCTTTGCTAATTTATCATCATTTAAATCATAATTATCAAGAATCAGGGTTTGTATAGTATTCATTTTTTACCTATTAAGTTTATATGTGATAGAACAGGAAATTTTTCTCTAATTGAGTGTAACTGTTTTAAATTAACATCCGCCTCAATAAAACCGCTACCAGAATCTATTCTTGATAGAACTTGTCCCCATGGGTTAACAATCATGCTATTTCCATAAGTTTGTCTACCACTTATATGATATCCTCCCTGACAAGCTGTGACAACATAACATAAATTTTCTATAGCTCTAGCTTTTACTAATGTTTCCCAGTGCACCTTTCCTGTTTGATGAGTAAAGGCTGCAGGCAAGACCATTATTTCTACCCCATGATCATGCTGTAATCTGTAAAGCTCAGGAAATCTCAAGTCATAGCAAATGGATAGCCCTATAATGCCTATGGGTGTCTGAATAACTTTAATTTCTTTCCCAGGTTTAAAGACCTTAGATTCAGCATATGACTCATTTGAATTAGGTAGTTGGACATCAAATAGGTGTATTTTATCATATCTACAGACAACATCGCCTGAATCATTATATACGAGTGTAGTCGAAGATACTTTACTGGATTGATTTGTCTTTAGAGGGATAGTGCCTGCTATAATCCATAATTTATATTTTTCTGAGCACTGAGAGAGAAAATCTTGTAATGGCCCACTTCCTTCAATTTCAGCATGCTCGATGAATTCCTGATCATTTTCAGGCATCAGAGCAAAATTCTCAGGTAGAACAACCATTTTTACATTTGTTTTTGATATATCTTTCAGATAACGTGAGACTTCAAGTAAGTTAGCTTGAATATTTGGCCCAGAAGTTAATTGAATAGATGCTATTGTCATTATTTCTCTCCAATACTATGTGTTCTTAGAATATATTAATTTTCGATTGGTTTAAACGATTCAATTACGTTTATCTCAGGATTGTCCCATGATCCTTTTATGGAATATTCAACAGCTGCTAACTGATTTGTATTAATACCCATCTCTTTTAATACTTTATCATAAAAGATGGATGCTACAGCACCTATAGGGCCTCCTAAAAGAGTCCCTGAAATAAGACTCATAGAAGATAAATCAGGTATGTAAATTAGTTCTTGGTCATGTGTCCTTTTTTTCAGACTAGATGATCCATTAATTCTCATTTCACCAAAAGTACCCTTCAATACTAAATTATTGACTTCGGCTGATGAATCTAAGAAAATAAATTCCCCATTCATTGTCTCAAAAGATAAACCACTTGAAAAAAAATCACTGAAATCTAAAGTTAACCTCTTCTGAAGAGACGAGATACTAAATAAGCCTAGTAGTTGACCGATTGCCTTGGTTTGTTTAGTAACTTGTAAGAATTCACCATCCTTTAAGTCTAATATAATTTTTCCATCGAAAGTATCCAATGAAAAAATATCAGGTGAGCCTCTCCATTGGCCTATCAACTGAGATTTTAACTTTCCTTTCTTTATAACATCAGAGTAACCTAAATTACCTAAAGAAGTCCCAAAATTACCACTGGAAAAACTTGCGTCAAAAAATGTTAGTTGTCCATTAGAGGAATTAATCCACTTTCCTGTACCTAGCATAGAAAGATGATTATTGTCAAAGCTGAGTCTTTCTATTACCATACCATCTGAAGCAGGGGCAGTCCTAATGACGAAATTATTAAAATAATATTTATTAATTTTAGCCTGATATATCTCTAAATTTAAAAATGGATAAACCATAGGGTCAGCTACACCCTCAAATTTATTTAAATCAAAATAATCTAATTTAGCATTAATCCTGTTTTCAGTATCAATGCTATCCGGCAGAGATAAATTACCTTTAATTGAGGGTGAATTTATTGCTATTAATAATCCATTTGAATTTGGTAATATCTTTAGCTTATATTCCTCAAAAATAATATTTAATGGGTTCTCTTTGTTATTATTGAGTTTAAAAGATATGTCAATATTTTTTTTTGTTTGTGCGACTTTTTTAAAAGGACTAATCATGTTAAATGACATTCCTTGCATATCAGATTTTAATCTAATATTTATGTCATCAATATTTCTATATGTAAGCATCATATGAGTCTTTGACTCACCAGTGAATGACTGGAATAAATTATAGTTAGATATATGCTTTATCAAATCTGCAGTAACAGTACCTTTGCTTTTCATGGAATAGCTAACTTGATTTTTTCTAATTTTGGTATCAAGAGACAACTGAAATGGAAGATTATTGATATAATATTCTGCCTCATTTATATAGATATATTTATCATAGAAACCAATTCTAAGATTATTAGAATTAAAAGATAGATCCGGATTTTTATTACCCAAAACTAATTTATTTAAATTCAGAATACCATAAGAATTTCTTTTTTTCTTTGAGGATACACTAATATATTTTAGATCATATTGAGAGTTAACTGATAAGCCAGATTCTTTAATATATTCTTTATAATGAGAAGGTAAGTTTTTAAATATTGTTTTAAAATCACCACGAATATTAAATTTATATTTTTTATTCTGTTTAGATATATTTCCATATACTTTAATCGCTTGATTTTGATTGAAATATATATCTTGTGAACTCAATATTAAATTGCCATCTTTACTCCTATAGTTAATATTTCCAATTAGCGAATCAATTTTAAAATTATCTTCACTCAGAGACATATCAATATTTTTACTATCAATAAGTATCGTGCCAAAATAAGATTCGCCAATAATTCTACCAGTCAAGTTATTCAAAGAAAAATCATTAGATTCTTGATAATTCAATGATTTAAAATTCACTTGGTATCGCCTTTTCCTATTATCATTAATATCTCTGATTACTAAATCAGATAAAACTCCACCTTGGAATGGCTTGATACTAGAAAATAGTAGTGTCTTAGAAAAGTTAGGGAAAATCCTAGTCAGGTAATTAATATCATCAAGATTTATCTCGTCAACTGCTATATCTGCTAAGCTAGCATCTTTTATAGTCATTAATATATTATTACTATCATAATCATTGTTCTTAGTCTTAAAATTCAATTTTCCTAAATGAATTTTTTTTATATTATTTATATTTTGATAGTCTATTTCAGTACTTAATTTTTCTATGTGATATTTTTCTTTAGTGAGGAGATTTTCAAGTTTTCCACTATCAATATTCAATAATCCCTTAACATCAATAAATGCATTATCCTGAATTTTTGCCCATAATGAATAATCAATACTATCTAATGATGCCGTAAGTTTGCTAGGAAGAATTGATAAATCAGATGTATTAACATTTATACCTCGACTAAATATTATGCCATCAAATTTATTAGAAGAATTTATTTTAAATACGGAGGCTAAATGAATGACCTCAGTTGTATCTTGATGATTAAATGTTGAAAATATTTTTATATTGTCCAGTTCATTAAACACTACCATATTGATATTAAGCAGCTTATGGGTTATTTCTTTATCTAAATCGTTGATCTGTATATTTGAATCTGAAATACGAAACTTAGTTGTATCTAATATAGTTTCATTAGCATTATCACCAGGTCTATAAGTATCTAATAAATCATAATCCTTCATATAAAGTTTATCATTTATATAGTCAAGAGTAATATCAGAATTAACGAGGTTTATTTCATAAGGAATAAATCTTTGACTATACAAAAGACTCATTAAATTAAATTGTAAAAGGATTCTTTCACCTTCAATTAAAATATCACTTGAATCTTTTTTGTATAATGAAAAATCTTTGAGAGCAATATGTACATTGAGTCCATGCCATCTAGTTTCTAAATTATTGATATTTAAGTTGAGTCCAGATTTTTTTTCTACGATTGAAATTAAAGGTTTCGTATATGTGTTAGAAATATAATTTGTATTTTCTGTTATAAATACAAGTAATGCAAGAGTAATAATAATAAACGAAATAAAGTATATTATTAATGATAATATTTTTTGCATAGGACTATTTGTATGTAAAATTCTGAGTATCTATACTCTCATCCCATAATTTTTCTAATGAGTAGAATTCACGAGTTTCAGGATGCATTACATGAACTAATAAATCACCATAATCTATTAATATCCACTCAGATCTATTGTATCCTTCAACACCAAGTGGTTTAATTTTATTTTTCTTAAGTTTTGTAACCAAGTTGTCTGCTATTGCTTTGACATGTCGTGTCGATCTTCCAGATGCAATGAACATTAAATCCGTTACAGAAGACTTGTTTGTCACATCAACTAATGTAATATCCTGAGCTTTATTATCCTCTAAGACATTTAAGATATATTTTTTTATCTTTTCCATTACTAGTAAATCTTATTATCTAGCAACCATTTTGCAAGTTCTGGCTTAATATCATTTGAAATATCTTGATCCTTTATTAATCTTTTTCTCACTTCAGATGATGAAATATCAATCAATGATGTTTCTTCTAAATATATTTTACCATATGAAGTACTATGAAATATAGTTAGATCTTCACAAATAAACGACTTCAAGCTATGTTCTACTTTGCCAGGGTGATTATTTGATATACGTGCTGTGACAATGATGTTACATATCTCTAAAATTTCAGTATATTTTTTCCATTGCGGAAATAACTCTAAGGTATCGCTGCCCATAATTAAATAAATATTATCACCAGGATATTCTTCTGAAATTGATTTTATGGTATCTATCATAAAAGAGGTTCCGCCTCTAATTATTTCCCGATTATCAATAATGTAATTTGGGTTAGTAATACTCTTTTCAAGCATCTTTATTCTATCTGTTGTCGACGCTATTATTTGTTTTGATGAATTAGATTTACATGTTGGAATAAAATGTATTTTATCTAAATTATGTATTTTGTGAAGTTGATTAATTGGCTTCAAGTGTCCATTATGAATTGGATCAAAAGCACCGCCATATACTCCTATTCTTCTTTTTGAATTATTATTAATTTTTTATTTTCCCTGAACTTTTAACAATATATTTCATATTTGTAAGACCATCTAATCCTACAGGTCCTCTGGCATGGAGCTTATCTGTGCTAATTCCAATTTCAGCACCTAAACCATATTCGAAACCATCAGCAAATCTTGTAGATGTATTAACCATTACAGAACTAGAGTTAACAAACTTTAAAAATTTTTCGATTGAATTTTTATCAGATGAGATTATTGCATCAGTATGCATAGAGCCGTATTTCTCAATATGGCTAATTGCTTCATCAATACTTTCTACAATTTTGACAGCAACTATAGGTGCTAGGAATTCTTGATACCAGTCTTCTTCTTTTGCTATCTTAATATTATTGTCATACATTCTTGAATTTTTACATCCTCTTATTTCAACACCAAGTGATACATATTTAGCTAATATTTTTTTTAGACATGACTTTGAAAAATTTTTGTGAACCAACAATGTCTCCATTGCATTACAAACTCCATAACGCTGTGTTTTAGAATTAATACTTACATTATATGCATTAATTTTATCTGCAGACTTATCTATGTAAACATGGCAGTTGCCATCTAAATGTTTAATCATTGGAATAGTAGAACATGACATTACCTTTTCTATTAGACCTTTCCCTCCTCTGGGTATAATTACATCTATATATTCATTCATCTTTAATAATGAAGTTACTGCGGTCCGATCAGTAATACCAACAAGTTGAACAGCATGAGAATCGAAAGAACATAAGATGAGGGCATTCTTAATATATTTCATAAGGATTTTATTAGTGTTTATTGACTCAGATCCTCCTCTTAAAATGACGCTATTACCAGATTTAATACATAATCCAGCAGCATCTATTGTTACGTTAGGTCTGGACTCATAAATCATACCTATAACGCCTAATGGCACTCTCATTTTAGAAACAGTTATTCCTGTTTTTTGTTTTTTTCCATCAGAAATAGTAAATAACGTATCTTTTATTTTTATTATCTTAGATAATCCATCTACCATATTTTGAATCCTTCCTTTGTCTAATAAAAGCCTATCAATCATGCTATTTTGTATTTTATTTTTTTTTGCATTCCTTACGTCTATCAGATTGGCTTTTATAATTTCCTCTGAGTTTTCTAAAAGAGATTTTGAGAGGACACTCAATACTTTATTCTTAGATGCAGCTGAATAATTACCTGCCATCTTAGATGCTTTATAAGCTTGCTTACATAACTTCAAAATATATTTATTTGTATCCATTAATATTCCTATCATTTATGAATGAATATGGTGATTTATTAAGTATAAAAGAAGAGATTAACAATTCAAGTTTATGCCAAACATCAGTATGTGAATAACTAGTTTTAATAGACAAATCTATTTCATGGCAGTACTCCATCAATCTCTTTAATAAAGGCTTATCCAAACTATCGTAAATCTGATAATAGAGATTTTTTCTGAAACTAGGTATATATGGCATAGGTGATACTTCATGATGCAGGCTATATATTTTTTTTAATTCTAAATTTATTAAGAACAAAATATATACCTCGGGTATTTTAATTGTATGAAGATATTTGAGTATCTTTATGGTTTTAGCAAGATTTTTCTCAAGTAAACAATTTACGAGATCATATTCATTATACTTATACTCTTTCTGAAGAAGATTAAAATAATCATCAAGATCTTGAACTTCTAGTAAAGACATCTTATATAGTTCTTGAGATATCGCAGATGTATTGCCTTCATTTTTTTCCATCAATTTTTGAAATTGATTTTCAGAAAAATTAATTTTATTTTTTTGAAATTTTGCCTTCACCCAGTTTTTTAAATCTAAGCCCTTAAGTTCTGTTACTTCAATAATGTGGCCCGTATTATCAATAATTTTAAACAGGTTAGTTTTCTTGAAAGCTGAAGTTTGTGGCCCAAGCTTCAAAATAATCTTCAAGTCATCAGGTAAAACAACTGTCTGCAAGAAATCTGTAAGACACTTAGGTATTGAATTAGAAACCACTGCTAATATTAGAATTTTTTTTTCATTAAATAAAGATAAACTATTAAAATCATCAGATATTATTGAAATATCAAAATCTGAATCTACCACAACTCGTTTAACGAGAGTTTCATCATGTCTTAACATTCTTTCTAATCTAGATTGAACCTCATTTAACAGATGATATGGATTCCCAAATACGAGATAAATGGGTGAAACCGGTATATTGTTGTTAACAATGAATTGTTTATAAGTTATTTTCATATGATAAATGTCTTAGATTCTATACAATATATCATGGATATCAAAAAAGCTCATAAAGAAATTGGATTTATCGGTCTTGGTATTATGGGAAAACCCATGGCTGATAATCTAGTAAAGGCTGGCTTTAATGTTAGTTTTTATGCAAGGCGTAAATTAATAATTGAAGATATGATCGCAAAAGGAAGTAAATTTCTACCTAGCGTTTCTGATGTTTCTAAATCATGTAAAATAATTTTTTTAAATTTACCTGAAAGTAAAGATGTTAAGAATGTTGTGCTTGGAAGAAATGGTTTATATAAAGGGCTTCAGAAAAATACGATTATAATTGATATGAGCACAATATGTCCAAACGTAACTCAAGAGTTATCTAATACCCTACTGAAAAAAAATTGTTACTTGATAGATGCACCAGTTTCAGGTGGTGAGATAGGTGCAATAAAAGGTACTTTGTCCATAATGGTAGGAGGTGACAGACAAAAGTTTCTAAAAATTAAAAGCTTACTAAATACTTTAGGAAAAGATATTACTTACATAGGTAAGTCAGGGTCTGGACAAATAGCTAAAGCATGTAATCAAATTTTAGTTGCAGGGACCATGTCGGCTGTTAGTGAAATACTAATATTAGCTGACAAATTAAAATGTGATAAAACTCTTATTAAGAAGGCTTTAATGGGGGGTTTTGCTAAGAGTAAAATATTAGAAGTACATGGCGAAAGAATGATTAAAAATAATTACAAGCCAGGATTCACCTCTAAACTACACCTTAAAGATATGATTATAGCTCGTAATTTAGCTCGAAAAGTTGGATTAAAACTAATGGGTGCAAATAGATCGCTTCAGCTTTTAAAACAAGTTAAGAAATCAAAACTATCAAATAAAGATTCTTCGATTATACATAAAATGATTATAAAGAAATCAAAATAAAGTATTTAAAATATAATCACTATTTTATATAATATCACTATGTTAGGAAAAAATTTTGAAAATCTACTAAAAAGCAATGGTATCACGCCTACAAAGCAAAGGTTGGAAATAGCTGATTTAATATTTGTTAAGAATCAACATTTCAACGCAAGTGATTTGATAGATAAAGTCAAAAATGCTGGACTGCCAATATCACAAGCTACAATATACAATACCTTGTGTTTGTTTGAACAAAAAGGTTTGCTCAAAACTATTAATCTAAATAATGATCACAAATTTTTTGATACAAATTTAGAGCCACATCATCACATGTATAATACTAGCAACAACACACTTACTGATATAAGTAATGAAAAAATAAGTTTTTCTAAACTACCTGATATTCCAAAGAACCTTTCAGTTGAACAAACTGAAGTATTAATCAAAGTCAAAAATAAGTAATATTAGCTGAAATCATCAGACAACGTCTCAATTACTTTTAGAGACAACTCAGTATGCTTATCATACTGACTATGATCAGTGCCTATTGAGACATTATTTGAATCTTTGAATTTACTTACACTAATATCGTCAAGTTCAAATCGAAGAAAATGAACCGCAGAAGTTTTTTCGTCTCTGCTCCTTTCAAGATCCTCATCTGCTATAGCAAATATCCGTTTACCATTGTCAATTGATAACCATATATTATTTTCTATATCATGTAGTTTGTTTAGCATAGTTTTACGCTCCGCTACATTTGGGTACATAATAAGCATCGTAGCTTTTAAGTTACTGCCATCAGGAATTAATGCACTGTATGCTGATATTTCCTCATCTATTTCTTTGTCATTAAAAATCTTCTCTATTCGCAACATTTCCTGAATTTGATACTTAATTGTCTTAAAATCTTCAAATAATAATAATATGTTTTCTCCTATTTTTACTGATCTATGTTCCTTGTGTTTAATAATTTGTAATTTAATATCATCTCTTTTTTTATCATATTCTTCTAGAGAGAGTAGTTCATCTTTTATTAACTTATTCATATATATACCTCCTTATAGCCCATATGCACGTTTAATAAGTGAAATTGGGTGAGTTGCGTTTATTTTTTTGCCAATTGCATTCACTACATGATGAGCCGCTAATGTGCAGTCACTTGTAACAAAATCAGACTCTGTTTTCTCAAATTCTCGTACGATAGGCTTTGCAATTTTTATAGCTATCTCATGAGTTTCTTGCTTTACACCATATGTACCGTCATGACCGGAGCATCGCTCAATAGAATTAATGGTAGTATTAGGTATCAGCTCAAGTATTTTCTTTGTCAGGGGCCCCATATTCTGGACTCTCTGATGGCATGCTACTTGGTAAAAAACACTCCCTAAATGATTTTTAAAATCAGTATCCAATAACCCTTTGTTGTGCAATAAAGCAAGATATTCAAATGGATCAAAAATAGATTTAGAAATTAGAGATACATCTTTATTTTCTGGAAATAGTAGTGGCAATTCTTGTTTAAACATAAGTATACATGAGGGAACAGGTGCTATGATTTTGTACCCATCATTTACATATTTCTTAAATATATTGATATTAGACTGCATCATTTTTTCAACTTGAAGCAGATCCCCTAATTCTAATTTAGGCATGCCACAACAATTATCTTCTTGTATGACTTTTACGTGAACCTGGTTATGTTCTAAAACAGAAACCAAATCATCTACAACATTTGGCTCATTGTAATTATGGTAACAAGTTGTATAAATAGCTACTTTTTGATTAGTTTCAAATGTACTATTCATATTTAAATACTTTGATTTAGCTGTCACACTGGCAAATTTTGGCAATGAAGCATTTCGATGGATATGAAGTACTTTCTCAAGAATTAATCTAAAAATCTTTGTATTATTAAAAAAGTTCACAATAGGTGCGATAATTTTCTTAGACGCAAATCTTCCTAAGTAATCTGTAGATGAAATGATTTTATTTCTAATTGATGCACCTTTTTTATGGTGATTGATAGCTTTAGCACGTAGCATTAAGTGTGGAAAATCTATTTCCCATTCATGTGGAGGAATGTATGGGCATTTGGTTAGGAAACATAAATCGCATAAGTAGCAATGATCCACTACATCTTGAAATTGCTCATACCGCACACCATCAACTTCAAATGTATCTGATTCATCAATCAAATCAAACAGAGTTGGAAATGAGTTACACAAACTGACACATCTTCTACATCCATGGCAGGCGTCAGCAACTCTTCTCAATTCTTTCTCAAAAAGCTCTTCGTTAAGATAATCTTTATTCTTCCAATCGACGGCATATCGCGTCGGAGCTTGAAGGCCACCTTCCATAATGTTTCTCCGGTTAAAAATAAACCTCTTATTTAGAAATAAGAGGTTATAATTTTAGATTAGGAAATAGCTTCCAGTGCTTTTGTGAATCTATTTGCATGAGACCTTTCTGCTTTGGCAAGTGTTTCAAACCAATCCGCAATCTCATCAAAACCTTCATCGCGAGCTGTTTTAGCCATGCCAGGATACATATCAGTGTATTCATGGGTCTCACCAGCTATCGCAGCTTTAAGATTCATCTCGCTATTACCTATAGGTTCTCCAGTCGCAGGGTCACCGCATTCTTTTTCTAGGTATTCTAAGTGGCCATGGGCATGACCAGTTTCACCTTCAGCAGTTGATCTAAAAACAGTTGCAACATCGTTTTGTCCTTCAACATCTGCTTTAGCAGCAAAATATAGGTATCTTCTGTTGGCTTGTGACTCTCCTGCAAAAGCATCTTTTAGATTTTTTTCAGTTTCTGAACCTTTTAAACTCATTTTCTTTCTCCTTATGTGTTCATAAACAAATTATATAATCATTGAATGTATGACTATTTAGAATCATTCTAATTTCATATATAATGTTTGTCAATACTAATGTGTTAAACTTATAAATATAACAATGATTATCATTCTTAATAGCAGCTATGAACTTATCTAAAAATGTATTTGAAATATACAAAAAGATAATATTTTTATTACCACCTGAAACAGCTCATGTAATTAGCTTAAATTTAGCTGAAATAGTATTTAAACTATGGCGCAAAAATCAAAGAAAAGAAAATGAGGTCATGCGATCAAAAAAATTTATGGGTATTGAATTTCCAAATCAATTGGGTTTAGCAGCTGGGTTTGATAAAAACGGAGATTATATAAATTTCATCAGCAACATAGGTCTCGGTTTTATTGAAATAGGCACAGTGACGCCTAAACCACAATATGGAAATCCTAAGCCTAGGATTTTTAGATTAATTCAAGATGAAGCAATAATAAATAGTTTAGGTTTTAATAATAAAGGGGTTAAATATCTTAAAAAAAAATTATCTAAAGTAGAACGAAATCAACCCATCGGTATTAATATAGGAAAAAATAGTACTACGCCTATAATTGATGCTCATAATGACTATAAATATTGTATGGATGAAATTTATCATTTAGCTGATTACATCACACTAAATATATCATCACCTAACACTAAGGATCTAAGACAATTACAAGCTGAATCATATTTTGATAATTTTTTATATAATATTAAAAACCATCATCAGAAACTCGTCAGTAAATTTAAAAAAAATATTCCATTAATTGTTAAAATATCTCCGGATATAGAGGATAATGACTTACAATCTTTATGCAAATTATTGATACGATATGAAGTTGAAGGAATCATTGCAACAAACACGACAATTTCAAAACCTAAAAATCTTATCAGCAAGGCTAAACTTCAAAGTGGAGGACTTAGCGGAAAACCCCTACTTGAAAAATCTAATAATCTCATTAAAAAAGTAAAAAATTTAGTTGATGATAATATTACTATAATCGGAGCAGGTGGAGTTACCTCTTCAATATCAGCAAATACTAAATTAGAATCTGGCGCAGATTTACTCCAGTTGTATACCGGGTTAGTTTTTCATGGGACAGACTTAATAAAGGAAATAACTAGAAGTTTTAGATAATTACTTTGGTTCCCATTTACCAAAAGCCTCTTGGCTTTCAGCCGTATTCTTATTTGATGTATCGTTCACAGCTTTAGTTTGCTGATCATATACATATCTAATAAAGTCAATCAATTGATCAAGGATTTCTTTTTGTGCATCTTTAGGTATTCCAGAAGTAGCAACAATTGACCCTACCACGGCAGATAGATATTGAGCGGCTAATACCGGATCTTCATTAGCCTTATCATAATCTACAAGTACTTTTTGTAGGCCCTTTATTAATTCTGGTTTTAAAACAATTTCTGCCATAATGTATAATAATCTTAATTATTCGACTAAGTTATTATATAATTATCTATTATGCAACAAATAAAAGATACATATAAAATTAAATCTTTTGATGTAGGTCCTATGCAGAATCTTATCTATTTAATAATAGACACTGAAACAAAGTATTCTGCTATAGTCGATCCTGCCTGGAATCTGACAGAAGTAACAAAATATATTAATGAACATGGACTAATCCTGAAAAAGATTTTACTTACACATAGCCATAATGATCATGTAAATGCTATAGATGAAATTTTGAAAAGCATAGATGTCCAAATTCATATAAATCAGAAAGAATCACAATTTTGGGGGAAAAAATATGATGTATTCTCCTTAAATTATGGAGGTGATATTATTTCACTAGGTAATACAGAAATTAAATCTTTGCATACCCCTGGGCATACACCAGGGTCAACTTGTTACTATGTGGGCAACAAACTCATAGCTGGGGACACTTTGTTTGTTTTCGGGTGTGGCAGATGTGATCTTCATGGTGGGAATCCTGAGGAAATGTATCATACTCTAAAAGATATTAAGAATAATCTCAATAACGATACTATAATACTTCCAGGACATGATTATTCAGTAAAAAAGACATGTACCATGCATGAGCAGATTACTGGCAATCCTTTTATGCATTTTGAAAATAAAAAAGATTTTATAAATTATAGAATGGTTACACATGATAGAATTCGTCAATCACCCTATGATGCAATTATTAAACCTTAGTCACTCATTCTACCAAACGCTTTTAATTTATTGAAAATCATAGATGCTGCAGCTGAGACCATTTCATTTTTGATTGAATCTTCTCGGTCTGAATTTCCCATGACATTGTTCTCACTGAACGAATAATCCCTATATAAAGTAATGCGATCTGATGAAGATTTTTTGTTTGGAGGATTTAATTCATACCTTACATCATAAATTAATTCATATTCATTAACCCTTCCGGTAGTGCTAATAGTAAGTTGCCTTCTGTTGAAAGATTCATTTAAAATAACGATTCTAAATAATGACATATCATTATTTTGGGTAATTTTAATATTTGAATTTTCTAAGCTACGACTGAGCGTATTAACAATATTACTATAATTATCCGAGACAATAGATACCTCTTTTATTGATGAGGGAATATCTATAGTTCCTCTCATGGTATAGCCACATGAGGACAACAAAATTAATAATATTAAAAGTAAACTATTTTTCATTTTGTATAACATAATTTATCAAACGATCTTTAACATAGATAACATTGATAATTTCACAGCCATCTATATATTTACGAATATTACTGTTAGATTCTACCATACTTTTTATTTCGTCTTCACTTTGATTGCTTTCAATTGAAATTTTTCCACGTAATTTTCCATTAACTTGAACCACTATTTCTTTACGACTTTCATTAATTATCTCTTCGTCCACTTCAGGCCAACTAACATCCATAAGATTTGTTTTAAATCCCAGTTGAAACCATAATTCTTGAGTAATGTGGGGCGTGATAGGAGACAGCATTTTGACAATAGTAGTAATCCCAGATAAAAGTAATTCTCTATTTATATTATTGCTTTGACTATATTTTGATAAATCATTAAAAAATTCCATTATTGACGCAATAGCAGTATTGAAATTATTTCTTTTAAAAATATCATTCGATACCTTTTTTATAGTCATATGGAGTTTAATATTAATGCTATTTGAATCAGAGCTATCGTTTGTTACAACTTCTTTCATATTGATAATCTTATGGGTCAAAATCCATAATCTTTTCAGAAACTTATAGGATCCTTCAATTGCCTGATCTGACCATTCTAAATTTTGTTCAGGTGGCGCAGAAAACATTATAAATAATCTAATAGTATCCGCGCCATACTTTTTAACAATATCATCAGGGTCTATTGTATTACCCTTTGATTTAGACATTTTGTGTCCATCTTTTAATACCATTCCTTGAGATAAAAGAGATGAAAATGGCTCATCTGAATCTATAATACCTTCATCTCTAAATAATTTATGAAAAAAACGAGCATATAATAAATGTAATATCGCATGTTCAATGCCACCTATGTACTGGTCAACGGGTAACCAATGATTTTTGTTATGATTGAATATTTCTTTTTTTGAATCTGATGATAAGAATCTTAGATAGTACCAAGAAGATTCAAAAAAAGTATCAAAGGTATCTGTTTCTCTAATGGCATCTTTTCCTGTATATGGACATTTTATATATTTCCAAGTCGGATGATTATCTAATGGGTTTCCATCTAGATTAAAATCTATATCTTCTGGTAGCTTGACAGGCAGATCTTCATCCGGAACTGGATATACAGACCCGTCATTATGATAAAAAACCGGTATCGGACACCCCCAATATCGCTGTCTGGATATACCCCAATCTCTCAATCTATAATTTATTTTTTGCATACCTAAATTTTGTTTTTTTAGACTTTCTAATATTGCATTTGTTGCAGTTGTATAATCCATGTTGTCATATTCACCAGAATTAATAAGAATACCTTTTTCAGTAAATGCATCATCTGTATCAGATTTGATTACTTTTTTAGTTGGTAAATTATATTTTTTAGCAAATTCATTATCTCTTGTATCATGTGCTGGAACTGACATTACTGATCCAGTTCCATAATCTGATAGAACATAATTAGCTACCCAAACAGGAATTTCTTTTTTTGTAATTGGATTTATAACTCTAATGCCTGTATCAACTCCTTCTTTGGTAATTGTACTTAAAGTCTCCTCTGATATTTTCAATGAATTACATTTTTCTATAAATTTGACAACATTATCAGATAAATTGTTAGTATTTTTTACAATCTCATGGCTAGGAGAGACTGCAAGAAAAGTCACACCACAAATTGTATCTAATCTAGTTGTATAAGTCTCTATGAAATATTTTGAATCTGAACTACTAGATATTGGAAATTTCACAAGAGCTCCTTGAGATTTCCCTATCCAATTCTTTTGCATCATTTTTACCGATGACGGCCAATCGCTAAGTTGATTAATATCATCTAGTAAACTTTCAGCATAATCTGTAATTTTTAGGAACCATTGAGCTATCTCTCTTCTCTCAATGTTTGCGCCAGAGCGCCAGCCCTTGCCATCTATAACTTGTTCATTAGCCAAAACTGTTTTATCTACAGGATCCCAATTCACCTCAGATAACTTTTTATAGACAAGTTTCTTTTTAAGTAGTTTTAAAAAAAACCATTGTTCCCATTTATAATAGTCCGGATCTGAAGTTGATATTTCTTTACTCCAATCATAGGCATAGCCCAATCTCTTCAATTGAGACTTCATGTGAATGATGTTATTTCTGGTCCATTCTGATGGGTGTATATCATTAGCAATAGCAGCATTTTCTGCAGGTAGCCCAAAAGAGTCCCATCCCATTGGCTGGAAAACATTCTTCCCAAGCATACGGTTTGATCTTGCTATAACATCCCCAATCGTATAATTCCTGACATGCCCAATGTGTAATTTTCCACTTGGATAAGGAAACATTGACAAGCAATAAAATTTTTCTGAGGGATTATCTAGTTTACAGACAAACGAATTATTATCATCCCAATATTTTTGAATATTGGCCTCTATATTGTTTGGATTATATTCTTTATCCATGTCTTCTTAAATAAAACGTATGTAACAGTATTAATGAGAATAGTAACATCAAAACTGGATAATCTCCAAAATACATATAAAATGTATTTCCCTTAACAGGTTTTATTGATGTATGAATATATCCTTCAGTATTAAAAGCTAAGCTATCAATAATCTTCCCATTACTGTTAATAATAGCAGTAATACCTGTATTGGCTGACCTTATGATAGGATAACCAGTCTCTAAAGCCCTAGATTGAGCTATCTGTAAATGTTGGTAAGGTGCTAAGGAATCTCCAAACCATCCATCATTGCTTACATTAACAATAAATCCATATTTATTATAATCAAGTTTAAGTAAATTTGGGTAAGCAGCTTCATAACATATAATAGGATAAATATTTATATCAAGTAATTTAATGTCACTCTGATTTGGACTGCCATGACTGAGATTGGACATCGGTATATTCAGAACATCAGAAATAGGCTTAAAAATGTTACTGAACGGGGTATATTCTCCAAATGGCACAAGCTGTCTTTTATCGTAGTATTGTTCAAAGTCATTTATTAAAACCATACTATTATAAATTTTTCCGTCTGAGTCTTGCCTGAAAATACCTGATAGTATTTCAACATTATATTTACTAATAATTTTTCTATAAAAATCTTTATCATAATTATAAATAATGGGTATAGCAGTCTCAGGAAATATTATTAGTTCCTCATCGGTTTTATTAGATAATAATTGTCGATATTTTTGTTTTATTATATCTATTTTTTCATTGTCGTATTTTAGACTGATATCAATATTAGGCTGTATTACACCTATCCTGATTAATTTATTGGAAACAATCACATTATTTAAGTTCAGGAATAAAGAAAGAAATAAGAATAAACATATAAGCGAAACATGTATATACAAATATCTAGGTCTTACAAAAAGAAATGAAAAAATAATGGAAATATAAATAATAATAAAGCTAACAAACTTTGTCCCATAAAGTGGATATAGGTAATCAAAAAAGGTGTTGATTTGGCTTGTTCCAACCAAAAGCCAAGGAAAACCTCCAAAGATATTAGATCTTATAAATTCAAGAACTACCCATATGGTAGGCAACATAATTGGGAAAAGAGGATAATTTATTTTAGAGTCCTTATTAAGGAAATAGCCAATTGGAATAAACAATAATGATATTAATAATACAAATAATATAGTTAAAGAAAATGATATTATAATGTCTTGTATCGCATAATTATAAATACTGTTATATATCCAAGACACTCCACTACCAAAGACCGATATACCAAAAATATAAGCCAACAATATATTATTTTTTCGGTGTCCTTTTAATAAAATTATATGGAATATAATTAATGATAAAAACATTCCAAATTTAAAGTCTATTGGAGAGAATGAGCTAGTGTAAAGTACTCCACAAGAAACTGTTAGAGCATATATAATAATTTTATTTGAGAATGATGAAAACAAATTTTTTATTGTAATTTTTTTATCAACTTGATTCTCTTAATAGTACGGGAATCTGCTGACAAAATTTTAAAAGATAATTTTTCAATAACTATAGTCTCGCCTTTTTTTGGAACTCTTTCAAATTTATTGACAAGATAACCTCCTATAGTTTCTATATCATCATCTAGAAAATTTGTTAAAAAATAAGAATTAAATTCTTCAATCTCAGTTAGTGCATCAACTATATACTCTCTATCGCTCTGAGCTATTATGCGTGATTCCGTTTTTTTATCATGTTCATCATCTATTTCTCCAACAATTTCTTCTATTACATCTTCTATTGTTACTAAACCCGATACACCGCCATGTTCATCAATAACTATAGCAAGATGATTTTTACTTGATTTAAATTCATTAAGCAGAATATTAAGTCTTTTGCTTTCTGGGATGAAGACCGCAGGACGTAGCAACTCATGAAGATCAACATCGTCATTTCCTTCCTCCATTAAATGTTTGAGTAAATCTTTTGCCATAAGCACACCTATGATCTCATCACGATTATCATCAATAACCGGAAATCGGGAATGTCCTGAATTGGTAACTTTCTTCGTAATATCCTCAATTTGATCAGATATATCTACAACAGTCATATGGGGCCTAGGTATCATTATATCTCGTACCTGAACTTCAGATACTTTAAATACTCCTTGAATCATCCTTAATGATTCATTATCAAGAAGACCATCTAGTACTGCATTTTCCAAAATTTTAACTAAATCTGTTTTTGCTTTTGGTGAATCTTTAAGGATATCAAGTATCTTGTCTATCCATTTCTTTTTATTAGTTTGCATAATATGGGTCTGAAAATCCTAAGGTATACATTAATTCTTTTTCTTTTTTTTCCATTATTATTTGTTTTTGTTTAGATTTATGAGTGAATCCTTGTAGATGTAACATAGAATGTATAATCATATGAGCCCATCTATTTTTCTTCTTTAGACCATAGAATCTTGATTCTTCATCTACTATATCTGGACAAATAACAATATCACCCAAGATAAATTCACCAGTAGATATATTTTCATTACAAGGAAAAGATAAAACATTACAACTCTTGTTTTTATTGAAATATTTTTTATTTAATAATCGAATCTCACTCTTACTTGCTAATTTTATTGTAACAAAACAATCTTTGCTATTATTCAAAGCTATAGATGCCCATTTGTTTATCAGATAATCTGTCGGGGTATATACATCATAAACAGATTTAATAATCTTAATGGATAAATTGCTATTTTTCTCTTTTCTCATACTCTTTAATTATGTCTTTGACTATCTTATGTCTCATAACATCTCGAGAGCCAAATTTAGTAATATGCGTGCCATCAACTTTATCAATAAACTCAAGGCAATCTTTAAGGCCAGACTTAGCTTCTTTAGGTAAATCTATCTGACTAGTATCACCAGTAACAACTGTCTTAGAACCAAAACCAACTCTAGTTAAAAACATCTTCATTTGAGCTATGGTAGTATTTTGTGCTTCATCAAGTATTATAAATGCATCGTTGAGTGTCCTACCCCTCATATACGCTAATGGGGCAATCTCAATAACTTTTTTTTCTATCATTTTTTCTACTCTATCGAAACCAACCATTTCATATAACGCATCATATATTGGTTGTAAATATGGATTAACTTTTTCAGACAAATCACCAGGCAAGAAACCAAGTTTTTCACCCGCTTCAATAGCTGGTCTTGCTAGAAATATTTTTTTTACTATGTTATTTTCAAGGCAGTATACAGCAGCAGCAACAGCTAGATATGTTTTCCCAGTACCTGCGGATCCAATACCAAAAATTAAATCTTTTTCAAATATAGCCTTTATATATTCTTCTTGGGATTTCGACTTTGTTCTTATGCTAATCTTTTTACATTTAATTATGAAATCATTTTCTGCGTTATATGGTGATTTTTTAATACCTTTGTTTAAATCATTTCTGGATGTATTCATATACATATGTACTTGTTTTGGAGTTAATAGCTCATCGGCAGAGATTGAATATAATTTCTCAATTAGAGCAGATGTCATTGGTACATTACTTTTACTGCCTTTGATTGTAAAAGCATTGCCTCTATTAGATATTTTGACATTCATATAAGATTCTATCTGTCTTATATTTTCATCAAGTAGACCGCATAAATTAGCAAGTCTCTTATTATCCTGTGGTTCCAGCAAAATGTTTTCTCTTGTTGTTTTATCTTCCAAAATACCAAACTCTCATAATTATTTACTTATCCCATCTCTTTCTAGATATGTTCCATGAAGTGTGTTTATCCTGAGCTCATCAACCCTTACATTTACAAATTTACCAATTAAATTTCTATCACCTATAAAATTTATTATTTTATTGTTATCAGCTCTACCAAAAATTTCATTACTTCTTTTAACTGATAGACCTTCGACTAAAACTTTTTGAATAGTTCCAATCATATTCTTTGAGAATCTTCTTGCTTGTAGCTTTATAAGATCCTGTAATTTTTTTAATCTATCAATCTTTATATCCTGGCCTATATCATCATGTTCTATCGATGCAGGTGTTCCAGGTCTGGGGCTATAAATAAAACTGTATGCATCACTAAATTCTAAATTTTTTACTAGATTCAGTGTATGATTAAAATCTTCATCAGATTCTCCTGGATAACCAACAATAAAGTCTGAAGAGACATTTATGTCTGGTCTAATTTCTCGGATTTTCTTTATTATATTTTTATACTCAAGCACTGTATGCTTCCTCTTCATTTTTGATAAAATAAAATCTGAGCCAGATTGAATGGGAAGATGAACATTATTTGCAAGTATTGGATTATGATATTCTTCTATCAAATCATCTTGAAAGTCAATGGGATGAGATGTGGTATATCTAATTCTATCTATGCCTGGTATAAGCGATATATATCTTATTAAATCAGAAAGTTTAACGTTTTCACCATTGAAATTTTTTGAACTATAAGAGTTTACATTCTGTCCCAGAAGAATAATTTCTTTAGTTCCATTCGTAGCAAGATTTTTAACTTCATACAGAATACTATCAAAACTTCTGCTAACTTCATCGCCTCTTGTATACGGGACAACACAAAATGTACAGTATTTACTACAACCTTCCATAATCGATACATAAGCTGACGGTGATTGACTTTTTGATGATGGAAGATAATCAAATTTTTCAATAGCCGGGAAACTAATGTCAACAGATGTCTTAGAATTACTATAAACATCTCTAATCATTTTAGGCAACCTATGTATAGTCTGTGGTCCAAAAATAATATCAACCTCAGGAGCTCTGGTACGGATATTTTTCCCCTCTTGTGATGCTACGCAGCCACCAACAGCAATCATTATTTCTGGACGTTTCTTTTTTAATTTTTTCCATCTACCTAACTGATGAAATACTTTCTCTTGTGCTTTTTCTCTAATAGAGCAAGTATTTAATAATAGAATATCAGCATCAGAAATTTTGGTTGTTTGCTTCATATTTAAATTGGATACAAGAACATCTGTCAGCTTATCAGAATCATATTCATTCATCTGACAGCCATGGGTTTTTATAAAGAATTTCTTATTGTCCAGCATTTAGTCTAGAACGGTACGTCATCATTATCCTGAAAGAACTCATTGTCCTTGGATGAGTTGGCTGGATTGTTGTCAGAAGATTGATTAAAGTCATTGCTTTGTGAATTTGAAGTTTTGCCACCACCGACAAATCTAAAATTCTCGGCTATTATATCTGTTGAATATCTCTCTATTCCTTCTTTATCGGTGTACTTTTGTGTCTGTATTCTACCTTCAACATACAGCTCTTTACCTTTTTGAGTATATTGGGCTATTGTCTCAGCTGACTTGCCAAAAAATACGACTCTATGCCATTCAGTTTGATCTTCCCAGTCCCCTGATTCTTTATTTTTCTTTCGATGATTAGTCGCCATGCTCAACTGTACTAGCTGCATTCCGCTTGGCATAGTTCTAAGCTCAGGATCTTTGCCTACTCGACCTAGTAATATAGCTTTATTTACCGACATTTATACTCATATATAATTTAATTGTATGAGAATTAACTATAACTCAAATAATGTCCTACGGATAGTGATATTTAAAATAATGTTCAGATTTCATACAAATTTTTATTGGCCTAATGCTTGATCTTCATCATACTAATTAAAGAATATAACAAGATAACCAACTACAAATAGGGGGATTTGTGGCGCAAAGTTTAACATCATAGACTTATCGTTTATTTGATAACTCAGAAATACCCATACTGCAGCACCAACAGACTGAAAATATATATTAAAGGGATATATATTTAAATTTGTACATAAAACCCCCGTCAATACACAAAAACTAGCGAAACCCTTAAGAAAAGTAATGTACATAATTTCTCCCAGAAATGATTTATTTGATAGTATTTGATGATATCATTTCTCTACCATGAAAAAGAATATTTTTGTCAAAGGCGCAAGGACACATAATCTAAAAAATATAAATGTAGAAATACCCCGGAATAAACTTGTAACAATTACAGGATTATCAGGATCTGGGAAATCATCTCTAGCTTTTGATACTATTTTTGCTGAAGGCCAAAGAAGGTACATGGAGTCATTATCATCCTATGCCAGACAATTTCTTTCGATGATGGATAAACCTGATGTCGATGTAATAGAGGGTCTTTCACCAGCTATATCCATTGAACAAAAATCATCGTCACACAATCCTAGATCTACAGTAGGAACAGTTACAGAGATATATGACTATCTCAGATTATTGTATGCAAGAATTGGAATACCAAAGTGCCCAGAACATCAAATAGAACTTAAAGCAATGTCTGTGGATGATATGGCTAGAAGTATTTTTGAAAAATATAGTGATGCAAATATAATGATTCTAGCTCCTATTGTGAAGAATCAAAAAGGTGAGCATATAAAACTACTAGAGAGCTTATCTCAACAAGGATATAGAAGGGTTAGAATAAATGATGAAATTATTGAAATTATAGATATAACAAAAAACTTACTTAATCCGAAAGCAAAAAATAATATTGAACTTGTAATTGATAGATTGAAAGTATCAGAAGAGAATAAATTAAGAATAACAGAATCTATAGAAACAGCATCAAATGTCTCTAATGGGATAGTCTGTATTTATGATGCCAAGTCAAAAAAATTATCTGATACTTTTTCTACCAAACATTCTTGTCCAGTATGCGGTTTTTCAGTTTCAGAATTAGAGCCTAAACTTTTTTCATTCAATAGTCCGGCTGGAGCATGTGAAGCTTGTGATGGATTGGGTGTAAAAGAATATTTTGATCCTAATAAAATTATTGTTAATCAGGAATTAAGTCTATCAAAAGGAGCAATATATGGATGGGATGAGAAGAGCGCTTATTACAACCTGTTATTAAAAAGCTTATCTGAACATTATAAAGTTAATATAGACACTCCTTACCATAAATTATCTGAGAAATTTAAAAAAATATTATTTTTTGGTAGCGGCGATGAAGTTATTAAGATGAAATATGTCAGAGGTTATAGAAAACGTGATCAAAGTGACTATGTGATTAAAGAGGAAATATGGGAAGGTGTCATAAAAAAATATGAAAAACAATATGAGAATGGTTCTTACTCAACTAGGGATAGATTAGCTAAATACCTCAGTACAGATACATGTTCTGAGTGCTCCGGAACAAGATTAAATGAAAAAAGCCGAAATGTAATAATATCTAATAAATCTATTAGTGACATCACATCACTAACTACAGAAGAGTGTTATGGATTTTTTAAAAACCTTAAATTAGAAGGGATGAAAAAAGAAATATCTAAAAAAATTATATTTGAGATTACAAGCAGACTGAGCTTTCTTGTAAATGTAGGATTGAATTATCTTACATTAGATAGAAGCGCTGAGACACTCTCTGGCGGAGAAGCTCAAAGAATAAGATTAGCAAGTCAAATAGGGTCTGGGTTGGTTGGTGTGATGTATATTCTAGATGAACCTTCAATTGGTCTTCATCAAAGGGATAATGATAAGTTGCTTCAAACTTTAGCTAATTTAAGGGAATTAGGTAATACAGTAATCGTTGTAGAGCATGATGAGGACACAATACTTTCTTCAGACTATGTGGTTGATGTTGGACCAGGAGCGGGAAATCATGGAGGTCAAATTGTCTACTCTGGAATTCCTTCCAGTCTAACAACAGCTAAAAATTCTCTAACTGGTGAGTATATTTCAGGTAAAAAATATATACCTGTACCGAAACATCGTACAAAGGCATCGAAGCAAAGAACATTGAAGATATTTAATGCTACACATAACAATTTGAAAAATATTGATGTAGAGATTCCTATTGGTTTAATGACGTGTGTTACAGGTGTTTCTGGTTCAGGCAAATCAAGTTTGATAAATAATGTTTTATTTACATATATAGTTAATGATTTCCTTGGCAAAGATAATTCGCAATCTGGATGTAAACATATAACTGGTTTAGAGCATATAGATAAAATCATTGAGATTGATCAAAGCCCAATAGGCAGGACTCCTCGATCAAATCCAGCAACATACACTGGAATTTTCTCACATATAAGAGATTTATTTACTCAGACACAAGAGGCAAGAGCGAGAGGATATAAAGCAGGAAGGTTCAGTTTTAATGTAAAGGGTGGTAGGTGTGATGCTTGTGATGGAGATGGTGTTATAAGAGTTGAAATGCATTTCTTATCCGATGTATATGTCAAATGCGATAAATGCGATGGAAAAAGATATAATGATCAAACACTGGAAATCCTTTTCAAAGGAAAAAATATAAATGATGTATTAAACTTTACTGTGAGTGAAGCATTAGAGTTCTTTGAAAATATTCCAATAATAAGTAAAAAACTTGAAATTTTAGATGAGGTTGGTCTGTCCTATATAAAATTAGGACAAAATGCTACAACATTATCCGGCGGGGAAGCCCAAAGAATAAAACTTGCCAAAGAACTCATAAAAAGAGATACCGGTAAAACGTTATATGTATTAGATGAACCTACAACCGGTTTGCACTTTCATGATGTATACAAATTACTTCAAGTACTAGATAAACTAAAAAGTAGAGGAAATACATTAATTGTAATTGAACATAATTTGGAAGTAATAAAAACTGCAGACTGGATTATAGATTTAGGTCCTGAAGGTGGTATCAATGGGGGTGCTATAGTAACTGAAGGCACACCAGAGTATATAGCACAACAAAAAAAATCACATACTGGTAGATTTTTAAAAACTAAACTAAAATAAGGTTATTATTTCTTGATTAATTCTACAAATGCTTGAGGTGAGGCATCACCTAAATTATATCCATATTTTAAAATCCTTAAATAACCACCCGGAGAATCTTTGAATCTTGGGCCTAGGTCCTCAAACAACTTTTTTACGAGCTTCTTATTTCTAATCTTAGAATATGCAAGTCTTCTTCTCATCAAGGAATCAGTTTTAGCTAATGTAATTAAAGGCTCCGCATATCTTCTTAGTTCTTTAGCCTTTGGAAGAGAAGTCTTAATTTTTTCAAATTCTAGTAACGAGAGCG
>NZZP01000004.1 GCA_002698665.1 Gammaproteobacteria bacterium
ATATTGTAGCAGTGCCTATGGTAATTTTGCTCTTAGTAATTCTTCATTTATCAGCTTTGCATACAGTAGGATCAAATAATCCTGATGGTGTTGAAATTAAAAACACTAAGGATGAAAATGGCGTGCCCTTAGACGGTATACCGTTCCACCCATATTATACAGTAAAAGATTTTGTAGGAATGGGAGTATTTTTATTTTTGTTTGCTTTAACTGTTTTTTATGTTCCTGAAATGGGGGGTTATTTTTTAGAACATGCAAATTTTATTCCTGCAAATCCATTAGTTACGCCTGAACATATCGCACCAGTTTGGTACTTCACACCATTTTATTCAATATTAAGAGCTATACCAGACCCGGCATTTGGTGCACTTGCGATGGCTCTTTCTATTATAATTTTATTCTTTTTACCTTGGATTGATAAGAACCCGATAAAGTCAATTAGATATAGAAGCACTTTATTTAAAATTAATCTTTTTGTTTTTGTTATTGGTTTTTTGATTTTAGGTTATTTAGGGGTCAAAGCGCCAACACCTCTATACAATGCATTAGCATTGAGATTTAGTGAAATGTATTTCATCTTTTTTGCTTTATTGTATTTTTATAGTACAGCTAGAAATAGTACTTTTTCATACTTGTTCTCTGGAATCATTCTGTTCTTTATAATAGCTTATGACATTCTAAGAATAAATAGCGATAACTATCTAACTCTTTTAATTGGTTTATCATCAGTATGTTTATTTGTTTTATTCATGACACTTTCACCTTTATACACTACTTTAAATAGAGAAAAAGAGGTCCCTGAAAGGGTCACAGGTTAATTAAATGCGTACAAGTAAAATAATTTTCTTAATATTTTTAGCAACTCTTTGTGGCAAAGGGATGGCAGCTGGTCAAAAATCTGAAATATTATTAGATTATAAAGCTATTGAAAATATTAATAATAAAGCTTCTCTTCAAAGAGGCGCAAAATACTTTGTCAATTATTGTAGTGGCTGTCATTCTCTAAAATACATGAGAATGAATACTTTAGCTAAGGATCTTGGTATTGAAGAAGAAATATTTATTAAGAATTTAGTTTTTTCGAATAAGAAGATAGGTGAAACAATGACTAAATCTATGAGTGATAAAGATGCTGAAAATTGGTTCGGAGCAATACCACCTGATTTAAGTTTAACTGCCAGATCAAAAGGTTCAGATTATATTTATTCATTGCTTAATACATATTACACCGATAGCTCAACTATTACTGGTTACAATAACTTAGCATACCCAAATACTTCTATGCCACATATTCTTGTAAATCTCCAAGGTGAGCAAAAACTTGTTTTAGATCCAAATAATAAACCAAAAAAATTAGAAAAAATATCTGAAGGTTTTAATAGCGAAGAAGAATATCAGCAAATAACCAACGATATCACTAATTTTTTAGTCTATGTTTCAGAACCTGCAAAACTAAAAAGATATTCAATGGGGTTTTGGGTTCTTCTATTTATATTCATTTTTGGAGTATTAGCGTATTATACTAAAAAAGAATTTTGGAAAGATGTTCATTAAAAAATAAATAGGTAAAAACTATGCATACTATGACCTTATACTCTGATCCAAGCAGCGCCCAATCTCATAGAGTAAGAATTGTTTTGGGGGAAAAAGATTTAGTTTTTAACGTAGAGAATGTTGCTCACGGAGAAAATAATGAAGATCTTATTGCTTTAAATCCAAATAATACAACACCAACATTTGTTGATAGAAATTTGGTTTTATATGAGTCAAGAGTAATTATGGAGTATCTCGACGAGAGATTCCCGCACCCACCATTGATGCCTGTTGATCCTGTAGTGAGAGCAAAAACCAGAATGGTTTTGCACTACATTGAAAAAGATCTTTATGGTTTGCTTGAAGATATAAAATCTAGTGGAGAAAAAAAATCTTCCGCTGCTAAAGAAAATTTAAAAAATAATTTATTGTTATCTTTAGACTTTTTACAGGGTAAAAAGTATTTTTTAAGTGATGATTTTAGTATTGTGGATTGCAGTATGGCGCCAATATTATGGAGATTACCTGAGTATGAGATAGAGTTACCAAAAAGCGCAGCTCCAATTTTAAAGTATGCTGATCGTTTATTTCAAAGAGGTTCTTTTATAGAAAATCTATCAGAACAAGAAGAAGAAATTAGAAATAATTTTTAAATAGATTTATTAGGGTTTAATATATTTTTAGGGTCAAATTGTTTTTTTATATTTTTCATTAAATCAAGAGTTTTTTTATCAATTTCTTTTACTATATACTCTTTTTTTATTATTCCAATTCCATGTTCACCACTTATAGTTCCATCGAGATTTAATACTAAATCAAATATATCGTTTAAGCATTTTTTAGATTTTTCTGATTCTTTTTCTTTGACGGTATCAAAAAGTAAGTTTACATGTATATTACCATTTCCAGCGTGGCCAAAATTAACCATTTTTATAGTATATTTTTTTGATATATCTTCTAGGCCTTTTAAAAGCTTAGCTAAATTAGAAATGGGAACTGCAATATCTTCATTAATTTTATATTTGCCAATCTCTCTTAATGCTGGAGATAAAGATTTTCTTGCAGACCACAAATTTTCTATTTCTTTTTTATTGCTAGCTACTGAAATGCTATTATATTTATTACTTTTTATCACCTTAATAATTTTTTGCTGAGCGAATTCTATATAATCAATATCTCCATCTATCTCTAAGAGAACAGCATACTTTGCTTCATCTGAGTAATGATTTTTTTTGATTTTATTAATAAGTATTATAGCCTCACTGTCTATAAATTCTAATTTATATGGTACATCAGGCTGCGTCATAAGCTTTATAATTGTTTCTGAGGCGTCAGTTATGTTATTAAAAGTTATTTCAATAGTTCTAATTGCATTATTTAAAGGTGTTATTTTAAGAGTTGCTTCCGTCATAATTCCTAGAATTCCCTCAGACCCTGTAAATAATCTTGTTAGATCTAATCCAACAACGCCCTTTGAAGTTTTTACGCCAGTTTTATATATCTCCCCTGTCCCAGAAATAAATTCTAATCCTAAAATATTATCTCTAGGAGTGCCATACTTAATTGCTCGCGGCCCAGCACTATTATTTGCAATATTACCCCCAATAGTAGAATATTCTTGACTAGATGGATCAGGACCCCAAAAAAAGTTTTCTTTTTGCAGTTCTGTTTGTAAATCTTTATTTATAACACCTGGCTGCACTATAGAAAGCTTATCTTTAGTATTGATTTCTATGATTTGATTCATTTTTTCAAGGGATAATACAATCGAATTATCAGTGGGAACTGATCCGCCTGTGTTTCCAGTGCCTCTGCCTCTTGCTGTTATAGGTAAATTATTTTTGTAACAATAAGATATAATATTTTTTATTTGCTCTTTGTTATCAGCGAATAAAACGCAATCTGGAATAACGTGCATTTTGCTATTATCATATCCATATGCCCAACAATCCCCAGACTCCGAAAAAACAAAATCTTTTGGTAATAATTTTTCAAAATATTTGATATGTTTAGAATCTATCATTTTTTAAAAAGGAATCTCTCTAGCAACACCATTCTTAAATTGAACTATAATTGGATCTCTTCTAATTTTATTATATTTATTGAGTTGAAGATAACCGCTATTTCCCAACAAGTATCTATCAGGTTGAGTTTTTAAATTATCAATATTATATAAAATCTTGATTGAATCCATTCCAAGCGCGATAAATCTTAACAAACTCCTTTTAGAAACATTATCAACAAGATTTCTTTTTAGCTCTTTATCTTTGTCATTATAAAGCCAAGGTATATCACAAAACTTAATATCATTTAAATCTTCATTTGTTTTTTTATCTAAAACTCCATTATAAATATGCGAGGTAGAATAAAATGGTATGCTTTCAGCAAAATTAAAATTAAATTGTGGTTTAATTCTTCTCATATCTTCTGAATTTCCAACAGAGAAAATTGTATTAAGATCATTAGCAATATATGGCTTATATTGGAGCTTGATATTTAAAATACTTTGAATATCATTTTTTCTTTTTATACTTTCTTTTATTTTTAATAAACTTAATACTAAATTATTAATTTTTTCACTTCCTTCTTCATAACTAATTTCATCAACTATATTTCCTCCTAATTCAATATATCTTTTAGAGAAAGAATTAGAAATTCTTTGCCCCCATTTATTTTTTGGGAAAAGCAATGACGCATTATTGTTTCCATCAATTATAGCTTTTTCGGCAATACATATTGCTTCATCTTCTGGAAGTAAACCAAATTGATATAAGTATTTATATGATCTATCTAGATCACTTGAATAGTTCAAGGTTAAAATTGGAATAGATTTTTTTCCATAATTTAAAATTTTAGTTATTTGTTTTTTTTGAAGTGGCCCAATAATGAAGTCTATATTTTCAGATATTATTTCACTATAAGTATCTTTAATAGAAAAATCTCCACCTGTATCATAAATAAATAATTCCGGTTTATTAATAGACATATTGTTTGCTATTTCATTTTCTATTCCTTCTAAAATAGCTTTTCCAATTTTAGAAAATTTACCAGTCATTGGCAGTAAAATACCTATTTTATTTATAACTTTTATACTTATTAGATCTATGGGCTCTTTTTGCATAAGAAGCTCATCAATATTTATTTGCGTCTTAATATTCTTGCTTTTTGGGTCATTTTCCTCAATATAATCGTTATCTGTTATAATTGTATTTAAGTTAGCATTGCAGCTATAAAGGGGCATGCTCAAAAAAATGATAAAAAAATAGTGTAATACTTTATTCCTTAATAATGGTTCAAAATTTTGCATAATAGTAAATTAAAAAAAAATATATTTGGTACATTATATGTTGTTGCGACACCAATTGGTAATATTAATGATATCTCATATAGAGCAATAGATATATTATCAAAGGTTGATTTGATTGCGGCAGAGGATACAAGACATAGTAGAAAAATTCTAACTAACTTTGGTATAAATACAAAAGTAATCAGCTACCATAAATATAACGAGTACGAAAAGTGTGACCAAATATTAGATTTAATTATAAAAGGAAAAAATATTGCTTTAATTTCTGATGCTGGAACACCAGGAATATCTGATCCTGGTGACATAATTGTATCAAAGGCACATAAAAAAAATATTAATGTATCACCTATTCCTGGAGCTTCTTCTGTAATATCAGCTTTAAGTGTTAGTGGCTTTGCTTCTAAAGACTTTAAATTTACTGGTTTTTTACCAAAGAAGCAAAATCAAAAAATTGAATTTTTAAAAAAAAATATTAATAAAAATTATTCTCTAGTTTTTTTTGAGTCGCCAAAAAGAGTAATTAAAACCCTTGAAGATTTAAAAAATATTTATAATGGAAAAGAGATTATAATTACACGGGAGATTACAAAAATATATGAAGATATTGGTATTGACTCAATTGATAATTGGATAGATTTATATAGAAATAACCAAGAAAAGATCAAAGGGGAATTTGTTTTCATAATTCCTAGGATTGAACAAAAAAAAAATACTCTTTCTGATAATGAAATAGAAGATTTTTTACAGTTATTATTGCAAAATAGTATTTCTTATAAATCTGCTGTTCAAATTACATCTAAGTACTTTGATTTGAATAAAAATAAGATATACAAAAAACACATGTATCTTGCAAAAGATTAGTTTTTATTATTTAATTAAGAATGAGTCGACTGTGTAATCGCTTTGAATTCAAAGAGGAAAGTCTGGGCTCCATAGAGTAGAGTGCCAGGTAATACCTGGGGAGTGTGAACTTACGGAAAGTGCAGCAGAAAATAAACCGCAATGAAAATTGTAAGGGTGAAAAGGAGAGGTAAGAGCTCACCGCAATAATAGTAATATTATTGGCAAGGCAAACCCCACTCGGAGCAAGGCCAAATAGAAAAGCTATAGTGTTACTCGCACTGCTTTTGGGTAGGCTGCTAGATATGCTTGGTGACAAGCATACAAGATTAATGATTACATTTAACAGAACCCAGCTTATAGGTCGACTCTCCAATCTATTTGTAAAAAGTTAAAATTTATAAACTTAATGTTGTTTATTAAGTAATACGCATATACCTATGATTTAATCCGTAGTTTTAACTAAATAATAATTGTCTAAGTCATTGACAAATATAGAAAAATCTTGACAAAAGTATAATTTGTTGCATTATTGTGGCTAATTGTGGGTTTTTGTGGAGATATAGAGGGATGTTTAAGGGTATTAGCAACTTAAGTATAGATATTAAAGGAAGAGCTTCTATGCCCCAAAGGTATAGGAAAGACTTTTGTTCAAAAAATAAATGTAAATTAGTCATAACTGCAGATAAGGACAAATGTCTACTTATATATACACAAAGCAATTGGAATACAATAGAAAAGAAATTATCAAATCTTCCTTCGTATAATAAGGAAGCAAGATTTATTCAAAGACTAGTAATAGGTCATGCAGCAGAATCTGAAATTGACTCTCAAGGAAGATTTTTAATACCTACACCTTTAAGAGAATATGCAGGAATACAAAAAAAAATAATTTTACTAGGTCAAGGAAGTAAATTTGAGCTTTGGTCTGAAAGTGTTTGGAACAAAAATATGAAATCTTGGCTGGAAAGTGAAAATATTGATGAAGTAAACAATGATGCACTTACTGAACTAAAACTATGAGGATGAAATATGAATCTACCACATAGTCCGGTTTTATTAAATAGAGTTATTGAAGGCTTAAATATAATTCCTGGTGGAACTTATGTTGATTGTACTTTTGGAAGAGGGGGGCACTCTGAAAATATTTTAGGAAAAATAGGAATAAAAGGAAAGCTTATTGCCATTGACAGAGATAGCGAAGCTGAGGCTTTTGCATTAGGAAAATTTCAAAATGATAGTAGATTCTTCTTTGAAAAAAATAACTTTAGTAATCTGCAGTCTATAGTACAGAAATATAATGGATCAACTAAAATAAATGGAATATTACTTGATTTAGGAGTTTCATCACCCCAGCTCGATAATCCTTCTAGAGGCTTTAGTTTTAATAAGGAGGGGCCAATAGATATGAGAATGGATATTCAAAATAAAATGACAGCTTTATTATGGCTAAAAAGTGCGGATGTTAAAGAAATAAGCAAAGTTTTGAAAAAGTATGGTGAGGAAAAGTATGCTTATAAAATCGCATTAAAAATAAAGAATTCAATAGATAAAAATGAATTAAAAACCACATTAGATTTATCAAAAATAATTTACAATTGTTATCCAAAAAATGAAATACGAAAAAAAAATCCTGCAACAAAAAGCTTTCAAGCAATTCGAATATTTATTAATAAAGAACTTCAAGAACTTGAAAAAATATTAGATGACTGTTTAGATTTAATTGAAAAAGGAGGAAGAATTGTCGTTATAAGTTTTCATTCTCTTGAAGACAGAATTGTAAAAAATTTTATTAACAAACATTCTCAAAGAAAAAATATATTAAGTAACTTACCTTTAGTAAATATTAATAGAGATTTTAATTTGAAAAAAATAAAAGTCCCACTTAAAGCTTCTGATGATGAAATTAAGAATAATATACGAGCTAGGAGTGCAAGGATAAGGGTGGCTGAAATATTATGAGTAATATAAAAATATATATTATTTTATTTTTAATATTTGCAAATGTTATTCTTTCATTTGGTGTGGTTTGGCTTGAACATATAACTAGATCTCAGTTTAGAGAAATACAGTTCTTATCAAATCAAAAATATGATTTAGAAATAGAGTTAAAAAAATCACGAGTGGAAAAAAGAAAGTATGATTCCTTAAGTAAAATTGAAAAATTTGCTCAAAGTAAATTAAAAATGTTTACACCTAAAGAGAGGGTCTTAATAAATATTAATGAATAGTAACTATATAAAAATTGCAAGAATTAATGTACTGATATTTTTTATTTTAGTATCAATTTTAATAATTATTTTACGAAGTTTTGATCTCCAACATACAAAAAAAGAAAAATACTCTAATTTAATAAGCAAGTTTGAGATAAAAGAACATGTTATGAAAACCAGCAGAGGATCAATTGTTGATAGAAATAATATTGTCTTAGCAGAAAGTATCGTTTTAGATAGTTTAATAGTTTCTGATACAAAAGAATTTCTTAAAGACGAGGAGGGGATTAAAAAGTTATGTGTATTAATAAACAGAGATTTTAGAAAATTGTTAGTAGAGGTTAAGAAAAGGCAAAATAGAAGTTTTACTTACTTAAATAGATACACACAGGCCAGTGTTGTAAGTGAAATAAGAAAACTTAATCTTAAAGGTGTAGAATTTATTAAAGAGTCTAAGAGGTATTATCCAGAAGGTGAATCAATATCAAATTTAATTGGTCTTACAGATTTCCATGATAATGGAGAGATGGGTCTAGAGAAATCACATAATAAAATTTTATCAGGTGAGGATGGTAGAAAAAAAGTTATGAGAGATTTGCATGGAAAAATAGTTAAAGAGATCGCTATATTAAGAAAACCTATAGAAGGACAAAAATTATCCTTAACCATAGATGCAAGACTTCAATACATTGCATACAGAGAATTAAAAAAACAGATAAATGAAGTTAAAGCAAAATCTGGATCTATAGTAATAATGGATACTACAAATGGAGATATTTTGGCGTCTGCCAGTTATCCGTCTTATGATCCAAATAATAGAAAAACATACAGTCCTGAAAAGGAAAGAAATAGAGTAATAATAGATTCTATAGAGCCCGCATCAACAATAAAACCATTTGTTTTGGCGGCTGCATTACACTCAAAAAAAGTAAATTTAAATGATAATTTTGATACAAACCCTGGATATAAGATTTGGGGAAATAAGACTTATGAAGATATTAGAAATTTCGGGAAACTTACTTCAGAGGGAGTAATAGTAAAATCAAGTAATATTGGTAGCATAATGATTCTAGAAAAAATTAATAAAAAAATTTTTTATGATTTGTTGGAGCATGTTGGTATAGGTGAAAAAATTAATTTGAATTTTCCTTCAGAAGTTGAAGGCTATTTATCTCATCATAGTGAATGGAAAAAATCTGATATAAGATCACTCGCACAAGGATATAACTGTAAAGTGACTCCTCTTCAGCTAGCTAAGGCTTATAGTGCTATTGCAAACAATGGTTTAGTTGTGAATCCAAAATTAATTAAAAGTAAAAGTATTCAAATTTATGAAAACAAGAAGTATGAAAAAGAGTTTAAACAAATAAAAAATGTGATAAAAAAAGTTGTACAACAAGGAAGTGCTAAAAAAGCTGCCATAGAGGGCTATACAGTTGGAGGTAAAACTGGTACTGCAGAATTATATATAGGTGGAAGCCAAAAAAATAAATATAGTGATAAAGATCACATCGCATTATTTGCAGGTATTACTCCCTTAATTAATCCTAAACTAGTAATAGTTGTAGTTATAGACCAACCTCAAAGTAAAAAACATTTCGGAGGCTATGTCGCTGCTCCTGTCTTTAAAAAAGTAGCTACTGATTCTTTAAGAATTTTAAAAATAAAACCAGATAATATTATGAAATATCAAAAAAAAGTTTTGCGAAAATTTGAAAATCAAGATAAATATACTTTAAAAAACCCGGAGGTACATAATGTCTTTTGAACTAATTGATACTAGAGAGCAAAAAGCTGACATAAAAGTTGTCGGTGTTGGAGGTTGTGGTAATAACGCAATTGAGTACATGATAGCTAATAAAGTTACTGGTGTTGACTTTATATGTGTAAATACAGATGCACAAGATTTAAAAAATAATCCTGTTAGTGATAACAGAAAATGTAATATAGGTCATAGTATTACAAGAGGCCTAGGTGCAGGAGCAGATCCTGATATTGGAAGACAAGCAGCAATTGAAGATAGAGATAAATTAAAAGAATCAATTGAAAATTGCGATATGTTATTTATTACTGCTGGCATGGGTGGAGGAACTGGAACTGGAGCATCCCCAGTAATAGCTGAATTAGCTAAAGAACTTGGTATATTAACAGTTGCAGTGGTGACGAAGCCCTGGGAGTACGAAAAGAAAAAAAGAATGTTTAATGCCGAGAGAGGTATAGAGGAATTAAGAAGCAAGGTCGATTCATTAATTGTAATTCCAAATGATAAACTTTGTACAGATGATGATATGCCTTTATCTGAAGCAAAAAATCAGTCCAATGCAGTACTTGAAAGAGCTGTAGGTGGAATAGCAGAATTAATTACAAAACCTGGTGAAATAAATCTAGATTTTGCTGATGTGAAAAGTGTTATGTCAAACGCTGGGTCAACAATGATGGGTAGTGGAATTGGGGAGGGTATAGATAGAGCAGAAGATGCAATTCAGCAAGCAATTGCAAGTCCATTATTAGAAGATGTTGATGTTAAGGACGCCAAAGGTTTATTAATCAACATTACGTCAAATGGAAGTTTAACTAATGGAGAATTTAAGGCAATAGGTGATCATATTGGTAGTTTAGTTGATGAGGAAGAGGCTGATGTAATTGTCGGAACAACAATAGATGATCAGCTCGAAGAAAAAATTAAAGTTACTGTTGTAGCAACTGGAATGAGAAATTCTCAAGTAGAAGAAAGAGTACCTCAAAAAGTAGATATTGTATTAGACAACATTGACAATAAATTAGATTCATCATTGGATAATATCTCAGAAGTTAATGATATTGAGAGTTTAGATACGATCACGAGCGCAGTCGATTTAAATACAGAAGAAAGCTTTGTTAATTATGATAAGCAAGATGAATATCAGTCTGAATTGAAGACTGAAAATAATTTTGAAGAGGTTAATAAAAATAAAGAAGAAAAAAATATCAATAATGAGAACCATATTAAGCATAAGAAAAATAGCAATGGTGAGCTAGACTTAGATTTTTTAGATATTCCAGCTTTCCTAAGAAAACAAGCAGATTAAAAGGAGGTTATAATGAAAAATATAATATACTATGGAATAATTATTATTGGATTTACTTTACTAATAGGTTGCAATACGGTAGATGGTATCGGCAGAGATATTTCTGCTGCAGCTGAATGGGTAAGTGGTGCTGCTAACGAAGAGTAATAAAAATACGAACTTTAATGAAATTAAATAATCTTATTAATGATAAGAGATTATCAAAAAATAATATAAATGTATTAGGGCTAAGTGAAAATAGTACAGAAATTAAAAGTAACTATATTTTTTTCCTTAAAAATACGAAAAACTTTAAAAGAAAATATATCGATGAGGCTATAAATAAAGGTGCTAAATTAATAATTCACCAAAGAATCAGAAATCTTGATTTAAAAAATTTTGAAAATAAATGTTTATTTTATGAAGTAAAAGATTTGACTCGCTACATGTCTAAAATTTCTAGAAAATTTTTTAATATAAAAAAAAATTCTATCAAAATATATGGCGTTACAGGCACTAATGGTAAAAGCTCAATAGTTTCTTATATATCTCAACTTTTATTAAAAAATAAAGAAAGGTGCGGAATTATTGGTACTTTAGGCACTGGAATTCATCCACATATAAATAATATAAGTTTAACAACTCCAAACATAATAAATATATGTAAAGTTATTAATATTTTTCGTAAAAAAGGCGTTGCAAATTTAGCAATGGAGGTTTCTTCTCATGGATTAAGCCAAAATAGAGTTAGCGGTCTAGATTTTAATACTGTGATTTTTACAAACCTCACTAAAGACCATTTAGATTATCATAAAAATATGAGAAATTATTTTAATGCAAAACTTAAATTATTTAACGAATGCAGTAATAAAAAAAAAGTAGTATCGATAGATAATTATTATGGAAATAAAATTTTTAATATATATAAGGAAGACAAGAATATAAGGACAGTGTCTATACATAATAAAGAAGCTAATTTCTATGCAAGTAACATCACTTATTCAGAGAGTGGCATTAATTTTTGCATAAATTCAATATATGGAAAAAAAAATATTAAAACTAAATTATATGGTGACTTTACCATTGAAAATATTTTATTAACAATTGCCTCTATTGTGAAAAATAAAAAAGAATATAACTTTTTTTCTAATAAAATTTCAGATTTAAAGCCTTTGGAAGGGCGCTTAAATAAATATGTTAAAAAAAGCTTTCCAATAGTTTTTATTGATTTTGCACATACTCCAGATGCAATAAAAAAAACATTAGTATCTATAAAAAAACATTTTCCAAAGGAAGATATTATTACTTTATTTGGCTGTGGTGGAGAAAGAAGTTCTGATAAAAGAAAAATCATGGGAAAAATTGCAGACAGCTATTCAAACGAAATCATCATTACTAATGATAATCCTAGAGGTGAGAATCCCAAGAAAATAGCAAATCAAATTGTTGAAGGAATTAATAAACATAGCAATTATCAAGTTATTCTTAATAGAAGTAAAGCTATAAGAAAGTGTATTACAAGTGAAAACAAAAATAAAATTGTACTAATTCTAGGAAAGGGACACGAGACAAAACAAATTTTTAAAAAGAATTCAATTCATTTTTCTGACAAAGAAGAGGTGCAGAAAGCATTTAAATTATGAATAAATATCAGCTATCTGAAATTGCAAAATTTGTTAATGGGGAATTACATGGAAATGACATTATAGTCTCAAATTTTTCAATTGATTCAAGAACTATAAAGAAAGATGATGTATTTATCTGTATAAAGGGTCAAAAATATGATGGCCATAATTTTATTACTGACTGTATTAAAAAAACTTCGTGCTTGATAATCTCAAGAGAAATTGAAGATATAAATTTAGAAAATAAATCATATATAAAAGTAAATGATACTTTAAAAGCACTTCAAGACTTGAGTAGATTTGTTAGGAATAAAAGCAAAGCAAAGTTTATTGCAATTACAGGTTCAAATGGAAAGACAACAGTAAAAGAAATGATTGCGCATATCCTTTCAGATTATAAAATTTGCTATACAAAAGGAAATTTTAATAATCATATTGGTGTACCTTTAACGCTTCTTTCGATGAAGCAAGATGAGGATTATGTAATTATTGAAGTAGGAGCAAATAATTTGGGAGAAATTAGGCCTTTAGCAAATATTGTTAATCCAGATGTTGCTGCGGTTACAAATATTGGTTATGCCCACATTGAAGGTTTTAAATGTCTAGATAATACGGCTAAAGAGAAATATAGTATATTTGATTCAGTAAAAAAAGATGGATTTTCTGTAATATATAACCAGAAAGAATATAGAAAATTTGTAAAAAAAGGAAATAAGATTTTTTTTGGATTTGAAAAAGGATTTAATAGTAAGATAAAAATTAAGTTAAAAAACCTTTTATATAAAACGAAGTTTTTTTATATTAAGAGAATTAATAAAGAGCTTTACCAGTTGAAAGATTCTTCATCAGAAATAAAATTTAAACTATCTATTAATGGCGAACATAATTATCAAAATGCAGCATGTGCTGCTTCTGTAGTATCATGCTTTGGTTTTAAATTAGAAGATATTGCAACTAAACTTGAATCATTCGAGGGAGTTGTGTCGAGATTGAAGTTACATAAATTAGATAAAGACATTCATTTAATTGATGATTCTTATAATGCAAACCCCAACTCATTCAAAGCTGCAATTGAATTTCTTTCAAGTCTTGATCAAAAAAAATTGGTTTTAATGGGTGATATGGTAGAGTTAGGAAGTGATACAGAATCATTCCACTCAGAGATTGGCGAGTATGCAAAAACTATGGGTATAAATCAATTTTTAAGTATTGGAAAATATAGTAAGTTCGCTTCTAAAGCTTTTGGGGTGAATGGACATCATTTTAATGACACTGATAGTTTGAAAACATATTTAAATGATAATATAGCACCCTCATCTAGAATTCTTATAAAAGGATCAAGATCAGCTAGATTAGAAGAATACGTTGACTTTTTGAAAGCGAGGAAGTTTTAAGTGTTTTTATATATTTTAGAGTATTTGAGTAGTATAAATTCAAATTTTCAAGTATTTGAATATATTACATTAAGAGCAATTCTTAGCATTATTACTGCTTTATTGATTTCATTAATACTTGGCCCTTATATTATTAACAAATTTCATATAAATAATATGTCGGAAATAATAAGAGAAGATGGGCCACGGTCACATATGAGCAAGTCTGGCACACCAACAATGGGTGGATTGTTGATTCTATCATCCTTATTTATATCAACTATATTTTGGGCAAATCTTGAAAATAAATATATTTTATATCTTATATTTACGACTCTATCCTTTGCTCTTATCGGTTTTTTAGACGACTATAAAAAATTAACCAAAAATAAAAATGGATTGTCTGCTAAGAACAAAATAGTACTTCAATTTATTGTTGCTGGAATAATTGCCTACACGATGTTTAATTTTTTAGAAACAGTACAAGAGCAACAACTAATTATTCCATTTTTTAAAGATGTAATAATAGATCTTGGTATTTTTTTTATTCCATTTGTAATGCTGGTGATAATATCTACAAGTAATGCTGTTAATTTGACTGATGGTCTTGATGGTTTGGCAATTATGCCAATAGTTTTAGTGAGTGGGGCTCTAGGTATATTTGCATATTTAAGTGGAAACATAAATTTCTCTGAATATCTTTTGATACCTTATATAAAGGATTCAGGTGAAATAACAATTTTCATTGGAGCGTTAGTAGGTTCTGGATTAGGATTTTTATGGTTCAATACTTACCCCGCGCAAGTGTTCATGGGAGATGTTGGTGCATTATCTTTAGGTGCTGCTGTGGGCTTAATTGCAATAATTGTCAGACAGGAAATTGTTCTTATTATAATGGGAGGGATTTTTGTGATTGAAGCTTTATCTGTAATCATTCAGGTTTTATCATTTAAATATAGAAAAAAAAGGGTATTTTTAATGGCCCCTTTTCATCATCATTTTGAACAGAAAGGGTGGGCAGAGCCAAAAGTTGTTGTAAGATTTTGGATTATTAGTTTCATCCTTATCTTAATAGGATTAGCAACTTTAAAACTAAGATAAAAATAAATTATAATGAAAAATAATGCTTCGAGAACTGCAATAATTGGGCTTGGCAAAACAGGAATATCTGTTGCAAAGTATTTAAAGAATAATAATTTAAATTTTGATGTATATGATACTAGAAAAAATCTCTTTATAACAAATGAAATAACAAAGTATATTAATATAGAAAATATATTTTTAGGAAATTTTAATAAAGATATTATCAAAAACTATGAAAACTTTATTGTCAGTCCAGGAATAAAATTAAAGAAAGAATTCATAAATGAAATTTTAAAAAAAAACAAGAATATTGAAACCGATATAGATATATATAATAAAGATAATTCATGTAAAACAATATGTATAACCGGATCAAATGGAAAAACAACAGTAACATCAATGTTGGAGCATGTACTAGTCGGATTAGGTAAGAAAGCTATGGCAGGTGGAAATATCGGCTTGCCAGCATTGGAATTATTAAATGAAAATAATGAATATAATATTTTGGAACTTTCAAGTTTTCAATTAGAAATGACAAAAAAAATTAATTGTATTGCTGCAACAATCACAAATATAACTCCAGATCATCTTGATAGACATGGTACATTTGAGAATTATATTAAAATAAAACATAAGATTTTTAATGACACAAAAAATATCATTATAAATAGAGAGGATGAAAATATTTTAAAAGATAATTTTAATTATAGGTTTACATTCGGAGGAAATAAACCAAAAAATAATAATGAATTTGGAATATCAAAAAAAAAAGGAAAAAGATATATTTTTCATGGCAATAAAAAGTTATTAAGTGAAGATCAGATCAAATTAATTGGAGGTCATAATCTAATTAATATATGCACGTGTTTATGTATCTTGTATTCCTTAAAGTTTGAGGTTAATGATATATTAGATCAAATCAAATCGTTCTTGCCTATCGAGCATAGAATGGAAAATTTTTATAATAATGGTAAAGTCCGATGGATAAACGACTCAAAAGCTACAAATATTGACTCAACCATGTCAGCTATAAACTCATTAGAAGAAAATATAATACTAATCTTAGGAGGTAGAACAAAAGAAGATAACTATAATAAGTTAAATAAAGTCATAACAAATAAGGTATGTAAAATAATTATATATGGTGAATCAAGAAATACTTTGGAAAAAATTATTAAAGATAAATACAAGGTTAGTAAAGTTGTTAATATAAAAGACGCTGTTTTTGAAGCAAAACAAATAGCTCAAAAAATTATGGATAATCAAAATTGTATAACTTATGTTTTACTTTCTCCAGCATGTTCAAGCTATGATATGTTTGAATCTTATGAAGAAAGAGGATTATATTTTAAAAAATGTGTTATTGACTAAAAAAATTATATTTTATGAAAAAAAACAGTAAAAATAATCTTAGTAATTCTATAAAACCTTTTTTTGATTTGAACTTTTTTTTTCTAATAATAACAATAATATTATTTGGATTACTTATTCTTACTTCAGCATCAATAGACTTCGCATCAAAAAATTATGATTATCCATTTTATTTCACTTTTAGACAAATAGGACATTTAGCTTTCAGTATATTTATTTGTTATTTCTTTATATATATAAGTTCAGAAAATTTACGAAAATATAATAAGATTTTTTTCTTATTTTTTTTATTTTTCTTGGTACTGGTTATAGTTCCTGGGATAGGAAAAACAGTAAATAATAGCACAAGGTGGATAAGCTATGGTTTTTTAAATATACAACCTTCTGAATTTTTTAAATTGTTTTATATAGTTTGGCTATGTGCATATCTTGATACCAATAAAAAAATACTTTATATGAAAAAAGTTTTTATTATTCCTATAATCGTATTTTCTCTGTCTGCTTTAATATTATTATTACAGCCTGATTTTGGATCAACAGCCATTTTATTTTTAATAACCTTTATAATGTTATATATAGCTAAAGCCAGAATTTTACATTTATTTGCCATGTTATTTTGTGGAACATTTGGAGCAATATTTTTAATCTTAATTAGTCCTGAAAGATTATCAAGATTAGATTTTTTTGAACCCTGCTCAAGATACTTAGCTGACGGATATCATCTTTGTTGGTCATTGATGGCTATTGGTAGTGGGGGTTTATTTGGAAAAGGACTTGGTGCTAGCTCAACTAAGCTTTCATATTTGTCGCATCCTCATACTGATTTTATATTTGCCATTCTTGCTGAGGAATTAGGTATATTTGGAGTCGTTTTTATAATTGCTTTATTTTATTTATTTTTGAAAAAATGTTTTTTTATTGGAGATAAATCTTTTAGAGTTGGCATGATATTTCAAGGATATTTATCTTATGCAATAGGGATATTCATTAGTATGCAAGCTTTCTTAAATATGTCAGTAAATCTAGGAATTGTACCAACTAAAGGCCTTGCTCTTCCATTTTTTAGTTATGGTGGAAGTAATTATTTAGTTTCTATACTATCTATTACTATAATATTAAGAATATATAGAGATGTTTACAAGAAAAGCTTAAATAGCTCATTAAGGTAATCTTATGAAAATAAAAGAAAAAAAAATAATTATTTTTGCTGCAGGAACTGGCGGTCACATATATCCTGGAATTTCCATAGCAAAAGAATTAATTAAAAATAATATAAAGATTCTTTGGATTGGAACTGCAAAAGGCATGGAAAATAAAATTCTCTCAGATATTAATATAAATATTAAACATATAGATTTTTTTGGAATTAGAGGAAAAGGTATTCTTCCTATAATAAAACTCCCCTTTAGACTTATAAAAGCAACTATACAAGCATTTATTATTATTAAAAAATACAATCCAAATTTAGCGCTTTCGATGGGTGGCTATATTAGCTTCCCATGTTGTATTGCATCTTATATTCTAAGAAAGCCAATTTTTATCCATGAACAAAATATAATATTTGGTTTAGCAAATAATATTCTTAAAATTTTATCTAAAAAAATAATTTTAGGTATGCCTTTAAAGAAAAATAGTGACAAATATAAATTTCTTGGAAATCCAATAAGATATGAAAAAATCGTTGCTGAGAGAGAATTTAATGAAAAAAGAAAAATTAATTTACTAGTTATTGGTGGCAGCTTAGGAGCGAAAGTTTTTAATGAGATTATTCCAAGAGCTATTTATTTACTAAATAAAACTTTAGATTGTGAGATAAATATAATTCATCAAGCTGGTAAAACTTATACGACTGCTGAAACTCAATATAATAATATTGATGTAGAATTTGAAGTTAAAAAATATATAAACTCAATGAAAGATGCTTACGAATGGTGCGATATTATTATATGTAGAGGAGGAGCTATTACAATTTCAGAATTAATGATTTTTGGAGTGCCTGCTGTTATAGTACCCTATCCATATGCTACAGACGATCATCAGATGAAGAATTGTAGGTACCTAGAAAGTAAGGAAGCAGCCATAGTGATTGATCAGAAAAACCTCACAGACGTTTATTTAGCTAAAATATTAAAATCTTTGATAGAAAATTCAAAAATTAGAAAAACTCTTTCAGAAAATATTTTAAATCTCAAAAAAAAAGATGCTACAGAAAATATTTGTAATTTAATTTTAGATGAAATTAATTAAAAATATGCAGAATGATATAAAAAATAAAATAATGAATAGAGTTAAAAAAGTTCATTTCATTGGTATAGGTGGAAGTGGTATGTCGGGTATTGCTTCAATACTAAATGACTTGGGTTACAAAGTTTCTGGTTCAGACTTAAATTCTTCAAAAAATACAGAGCAGCTTATTGAAAGAGGAATAGATATTTCAATTGGACATAATAAAGATAATATTTTATCAAAAGATGTTATTGTTATTTCAAGTGCAGTCCATCAAGATAATATTGAAGTCACATATGCGAAAAAATTAAATATACCTATTATAAAAAGAGCAGAAATGTTAGCTGAGTTAATGAGATTTAGCTATGGGATTGCTATTGCCGGTACACACGGAAAAACTACAACAACTTCAATTCTTTCTTTTATTCTAAATGAAGCAAAATATGACCCTACTTATATAATTGGTGGAAAATTAAATAATGCAGGAAATTCTAAATTAGGTTCTAGCGATTATTTAATCGCAGAAGCTGATGAAAGTGATGCTTCTTTTTTACATTTGCAGCCTCTAATGTCAGTTATAACAAATATAGATAAAGATCATTTAGAAAATCATAAAAATAGTTTTGACGTATTAAAGAAAAATTTTTTAAAATTCATAAATAATTTACCTTTTTATGGGCTATGTTTGTTAAATCTTAATGATGTAAACACAAAATCTATAATTAATAAAATTTCAAGACCTTTTAAAACTTATGGGCTAGATATATTAGCAGATTATAAAGGTAAAATTTTGAGTATTGACTCAATTCCGTCAACTTTTATTTATTATGAAAATAATACTGAGTATGAAATTAAATCAAATTTGCCAGGACGATATAATGCTATGAATTCTTTAGCAGCTTTATCTTTAGCGAGAGAGCTGGGTGTCCCAATAAAAACTATTCAAAAAGCAATCGAAAGTTTTCCTGGTATAAGTAGGAGATTTGAAATTGTAGGAAAATTTGAAGTAGATAATAAGAAATTTACATGGGTTGATGATTATGGTCACCATCCAACTGAGATTAAAGAAGTTCTTGAGACTGTAAATAAGGTTTGGAAAAACCAAAGAATAGTAATGGTATTCCAGCCACATAGATATTCAAGAACTGCAGAGTATTTTAATCAGTTTGTAGATACTTTAAAAAATGTTCAAGATTTAATTTTGATGGAAATATATGCTGCAAATGAACAAGAAATTGACAACATAAGCTCAAATACGCTGGCAGAAGAAATACGTAAATATGGAATTAACGTTGTTTTAATTAATGACCATGAAAAACTTGCAAAATTTATAAATGAAACCATAAATAATAATGATATTTTATTAACCATGGGTGCAGGCGACATATCAAAATTTATTAATTACTTTAAAGAATTATTAAAATAAAAATGAAAGAACTAAATAAGATTAAACAAAATGTTAAAGGAAAAATAAAAAAAGATATATCTTTGAAAAACTATAATACTTGGAAAGTAGGTGGAAATGCAGAATATTTTTATGAACCCGATAATTTAAATGATTTAACAGTCTTTTTAAATCTAGTTAAAGATGAGCAAGTTACATTTTTAGGTAATGGAAGTAATGTTCTCATAAGAGATAAAGGTATAAAAGGATTTGTTGTTTGTTTAAAAAATTCACTTAATAATTTCTCCTTCGATAAGGAAGGAATTTTTACGTTTGAAGCTGGATTATCGTGTATGAAAATTGCGCAAATTAGTGCTAGAAAAAACTTTTCAGGTTTAGAGTTTTTGTGTGGAATTCCTGGTACATTAGGAGGTGCTCTAAGAATGAATGCAGGTTGTTATGGAGGAAATATCTGGGAAAATGTTAATAGTGTTATTTTAATAAATAAATCTGGAGATTTAATAAATAAAAGTAAGAAAGAATTTAATATAGGTTATAGAAATGTGAATTTAGATGAAGATAGTTTTTTTGTAAGTGCATCATTTAGCCTAAAGAAAAATGAGTTAAGGGATTCACGAGATAAGATAAAAAATCTTCTTCAACATAGAAGAATTAGTCAGCCAACGGGTCTACCAAGTTGTGGATCTGTTTTCAAAAATCCAGATAATGATAGCGCTGGAAAGATTTTAGATTCATTAGGTTTAAAGGGTTATCGTATAGGTGGAGCTTATGTTTCTCAAAAGCATGCAAATTTTATCATTACAGAAAAATCTGCGAAATCCGATGATGTGGAAAAATTAATTAGCTTCATTCAAGACACAGTTCTAAAAGAGAAAAAAATATTACTTGAGACGGAAGTAAAATTTATTGGTGAAAAGTCATGATGAGAGATTATGGAAAAGTTTTAGTTTTAATGGGTGGGTGGTCAAACGAAAGAGAAATATCATTAATTTCTGGAAAAAGTGTAATAGATTCTTTGATATCTTCGGGTATTAATGCTCATGAATTAATATTGGATAAAAATAATATCGCATCAATTAAAGAAATTTCCCCAGATAGAGTTTTTATTATATTGCATGGCAAGGGTGGTGAAGATGGCGAAATTCAAACATATTTGGATAAATTATCAATTCCTTATACAGGAAGTAGTAGCCGCTCTTCGGAAATATGCATGAATAAAAGAAAAACAAAACAAAAACTTTTGGAAAATAATCTTCAAACACCTAAATATAAAAAAATTGAAAATAGTTTAGATATTAAATTTATAGAAGAAAACTTTTCATATCCTTTTGTAGTAAAACCATCTTCTGAAGGCTCAAGTATTGGAGTTTTTGTCGTTGATAACAAAAATGAATTTTATAAAGCCATCAATGAAAATAGAAAAATTAGTAAAGATTTCATAGTTGAACAATATATTGCCGGAGAGGAATACACAGTGGGCATAATTAATAACTTAGCCTTACCATCTATTAGACTAAAGCCCCCAGGAAAATTTTACGACTATGATGCAAAATATAACTCTTCTGAAATGCAATATATTTGCCCATCAGGTTTAGATAATGAAAAAGAGGAAGAAATTAAAAAGATCTCAATAAATTGTTTTAATATTCTTGAATGTAGTGGCTGGGGGAGAGTCGATATAATATTAGATAAAGAAAAAAATCCATGGATAATTGAAATTAATACAGTACCTGGCATGACGGAACATAGTTTGTTACCAATGGGAGCCAAAGAGTTTGGTATAAATTTTGATGAATTAGTTTTAAAAATTTTAGATTCATCATTTAAATAGATTTGATGTTTATAAAAAATAAAAAATTACTTGTATCCGTCATTATAGTTTCTATATTAATAGTAACTTATATAATTAACGAAAAAATAAATGATAAAAAAATTTATTTTCCAATTAAGACAATTCATATAAAAGAATCAAAAATAATATATTCAAATAAAGATGAAATATATAACACTGCAGATAAGTACTTAAAAACAAAATCTTTTTTTACCATGGATACAAATTACCTAAAAAAAGAAATAGAAAAGATAAATTGGATAAGAACAGCAAATATAAAAAGGGCAAGAGGATATCCAAATGAAGTAGAAATTTTTATAGAGGAACATTCTCCTGTAGCGATTTGGAATAATGATTTTTATTTAAATGAGTCTGGAAATATTTTTTCTGCAAATAAAATTACTAGAGATCTTCCTTTAATAATTTCTAAAACTAATAGAAATGATGTTATTTTTGAGTATTTTTCATTATTTTCTGATGGAATTTATAACCACAAGATAAATGAAAAAATTATGAAAATTGAAGAAAATGACATTAGATCGCTATCAGTATTTTTACTTTCGAACATTATAGTTAAGCTTGGATCTAAAGATATTAAGAAGAAGATAGGAATTTTTTTTAAAGCTTATAAAACACTAAATAGTAGCGATTTAAAAAAAATAAGGTATATTGATATGAGATATTCGAATG
>NZZP01000005.1 GCA_002698665.1 Gammaproteobacteria bacterium
GCTGAAGCAGCACCTGCTGAAGAAAAAGAAGCTGAAGCAGCACCTGCTGAAGAAAAAGAAGCTGAAGCAGCACCTGCTGAAGAAAAAGATAAATAAAGATAATGTCTAATGACAATCATGTTATTGTCGGAAAAATAATTTCACACCATGGCATTAAAGGTTGGTTGACTATTCGATCTTTTACAAAAATCCCAGAAGAAATATTTAAGTACGATTTAAATATTCTCTCTAATAATGAATACATTAAGATAGATCTTGAAGAATTTAATATTATGCCTAAGAAAATTATAATGAAGGTAAAAGGCTACAATGATATAGAAAGCACATCATTTTATCTTGGGAAAAAACTAACAGTTGCTAAAGAGAATTTACCTAAAACAAAAAAAGATGAATATTACTGGCATGAATTAATTGGACTGAATGTGATGAATTCTGAAAATAGAAATATTGGTATAGTAGATGGCTTATTTTCAAGCGGTGATAATGATGTACTCATTGTTAAAAATGACGAAAGAAAAGACGATATTTATATACCTTGTACAAAAGCAAATATTATTAAAATTACTACAACATATATACAGGTAAGATGGGATAATGAAATATAATATATTAACAATATTCCCAAATCTCATAGAGGAGTTTAGCAAAACAGGTATAGTGCATAAATCTCTAACAAAAAAAATTGTGGATATGAATATTATTAACCTAAGGAATTTTACAAGCGACCCTAATAGAACTATTGATGATAAGGTTTATGGCGGAGGTCCTGGAATGGTTTTAAAATATGAACCTATTAAGGACAGTCTTAACTCAATTGAGGATCCAGGATATATTATATATCTCTCACCACAAGGTAATGTTCTTACGCAATCAAAATTGAAATCTTTATCATTGAATAAAAATATTACATTTATATGTGGCAGATATGAAGGCGTGGATCAGAGAGTTTTAGACTCATTGATTGATGAAGAGATATCTATTGGTGATTATGTTATTTCTGGTGGAGAAAATGCATGTATGGTCATCATTGAGGGTATAACCCGTTTATTAAAAGGAGTCGTAGATGATTATCAGTCTATCTTAGAAGACTCTTTTCAAAACGGCATTCTTGATCATCCTCATTATACAAGACCTGATTCTATTGATGGGATGGATATACCTGATGTATTAAACAGTGGTGACCATAAAATGATTGAAATATGGCGTAGAAAACATGCCTTGGGTGCTACATGGTTAAAACGTCCAGATTTACTAAAAAACGTGAAACTCTCAGAAGAAGATGATAAACTTCTCAAAGAATATATTGAAGAGTGCAAAAAAAATGAGCATAAATAAGACTATAGATAAACTTGAATCTGCGCAGATGGCAAAACACCCCAATTTTTCTAGCGGCGATACTGTAGAGGTTTCTGTCAAAGTTAAAGAAGGTAAGCGCGAGAGAATTCAATTATATGAAGGAATAGTTATTGCAAAAAAGAATAGGGGTATAAACTCATCTTTTACGGTCAGAAAAATATCCTATGGCGAAGGTGTTGAGAGAGTATTTCAACTCCATAGTAAAATTATTGCTGGAATCAAAGTTAAAAGAAAAGGAAATGTACGAAGAGCAAAGCTTTACTACTTAAGAGATAGGTCAGGTAAGTCAGCAAGAATTAAAGAAAAACTTAATTAACTTCCAGTTAGTCTTGAATACTGTATATATAGCTCTGGGAAGTAATCTTAACAACCCAATTTATCATATTGAGAAAGGCATACGACAAATAAACCATATCCCATTAACATATGTCGAGAGAAGGTCTTCTTTATACAAAACAAGACCAGTAGGACCACAAAATCAAGCTGATTTCATTAATTCAGTTATAAGAATAAAAACTGATCTTGAGCCTATTGAACTACTCAATCAACTTCAAAATATTGAAAAATTACATCACAGAAAGAGATTGAAGAAATGGGGACCCAGAACATTAGATTTAGATATTCTTCTATATAATGATATTGAAATGAACCATGAAAGATTAGTAATACCCCACCCAGAGATGATTAATAGAGATTTTGTGCTAATACCATTAAGAGAAATAACTAATATGAACTTCACACTACCAAAATATGGTAAATTAACAAAATATATTGAGTAATCATCATGAAACATAAATTTATTGTTGTTGAAGGACCTATTGGTGTTGGTAAAACGACCTTGGCAACAAAGCTATCGAATACTTTTAATAGTCAACTTATTCTTGAAGACTTCTCGCAAAATAAATTTTTAAGTAAGTTTTATGAAGATGTCGACAGATGGTCTCTTGCTACTCAATTGTCATTTTTATTAGATAGATCAGAAGAATTTACTAAAGATAAATATGATAAAATTAAAAATAGTGAAATCATCTCTGACTATTTTATAGATAAAGATAAACTATTTGCCAAAACTGTCCTTTCAAGAGACGAATTCGATCTTTATATGAAAATATATGACAATCTTAAGTTGAAAATTCCGAAACCTGATTTAATAATATATCTTCAAGCTAAGACAGAGACACTGCTAGAAAGAATCAAAAATAGGGGTATCATTTTTGAACAAACTATTACAGAAAATTATATTAAAAAAATAAATGACTCTTATATGGAATTTTTCTATGCATATAAGGACTCCCCTCTTTTGATAATAAATACATCAAATGTAAATATAAATAATCGTAAAGATTACTCAATGCTTGTTGATGCAATTAATAGTAATATAAAAGGTAAGAATTTTTTAAACCCATCAACAATTAAAGCTGACTAATGAACAAAATCTCAATAAAACATTTGAATAAATTAAAAAAAAACAACATTGGGATTTGTTCGGCTACATCCTATGATGCAAGTTTTGCAAAATTTTTAGAAGATTCAGGTGTTGATATTATATTAATCGGCGATTCCCTTGGTGAAGTTGTGCAGGGTAATAAAGATACCCATTCTGTAACTATGGAGAATATGATATATCACACTATGAATGTTGCAAGGGGTTCTAAAAAATGCTTTTTGGTCGCAGACATGCCTAAGGATTCATACATAACAAAAGGTCAAGCATTAAGAAATGCAAACAAACTCATTGGTAAAAATATGGCAGATATGGTCAAATTGGAGATTAGTAAAGAAGATATTAAGACTGTAGAATATCTTATAAAAAACGATATACCTGTATGTGCACATTTGGGCATAAAACCACAAAAACTCTCTAGCAAAAAAAAATATAAAAAAATTGGAAAAACAATTAAAGAAAATAATACACTAATAAATGAATCTCGCTTGATTGAGAAAATGGGTTGTGAATTATTAATATTAGAATGTGTCCATCATGAAACTGCTAATAAGATTACGTCTTGTTTATCGATTCCGGTAATTGGAATTGGTTCAGGAAACAAATGTGATGGTCAAATACGAGTATTATATGATTTATTGGGAATTAGTTTCAATGGTGTACCAAAGTTTTTCAAAGAACATATTAAGTCTCCTATTACAAATACATTAAAGGATTATGTTTTAAAGACTAAAGCTATGAAAAAATGCAAATAATAAAGCAAGAAAATAAGATAAAGGAATACTGCAAAATATTAATTAATAAGGACAAGTTGATCTCACTTGTTCCGACAATGGGAAACTTGCATGCTGGGCACGAAAGTTTAATAAAAAAAGCAAGAGATAATGGAGGTTATGTGATTGTTACCATATTTATTAACCCATTACAGTTCGACAACATATCAGATTTAAATAAATATCCTAAAACAATAGAAGAAGATTTAAAAATTTTAGAAAAACATAATGTAGATTGTTTATATTTACCTAATGAAGAAGATATATTATCTGATATCGATAAGACATCTAAAGAGAGAATGCCTGAATACATGAATAGACTCTGCGGACAATATAGAGATAACCATTTCAATGGTGTCTATAAAATAGTTAAGAAGTTATTCAGTATTATAAAACCCGCGGATGTTTTTTTTGGAAAAAAGGACTATCAACAACTTTTATTAGTCAAGCATATTAATAAAAATGTTTTTAACGATAATATTAATATACATGAGTGTGATACCATACGAGAAGAAAATGGATTAGCTATTAGTTCAAGAAATATTCATCTTTCAAATAATGAAAAAAATCAAGCCTCAAATGTATATAATGCATTGTCAGATTTCAAAAAAAAGATTCATAAAAAAAATATTACTAATAATGGTATATTTCAAGAATGGGAAATATTTAAGAAACTATTCTTCTATGAGATGAAGACACATAATATCAGCATAGAGTACTGTGAGCTTTTATGTAAAACAGATCTTACGATAGCCTATCATGATCAAACTAAATTAATGATATTTGTTGCATTTTATATTCCTAGCAAAGAAAGAATAAGATTAATTGATAATATTGAGATATAGTTTATCATTCTGAAATAATGATGTATGATTATCAATATGAAAAGATCATTCCTATATTCAAAAATACATAAAGCAACCGTAACGGATTCGAAAATCGATTATGAGGGTTCTTGTGAGATAGATATAGCACTTCTAAAAGCAGCAAATATTAAAGTATATGAGAAAATTGATATATACAATATTACAAATGGAGAGAGGTTTACAACTTACGCTATAGCTGGAAAAGCTGATAGTGGCAATGTTTGTATTAATGGAGCAGCCTGCCATAAAGCATCTGTTGGTGACAAAATAATTATATGTACGTATGTGTCAATCAAAGAAAGTGAATTTCAAAACCATAAACCTACAATAGTTTATGTAAATGAATCTAATAAAATCATCCCTAAGGGGAAAAAGTTCAAACTGGCTTAATTATTTATGCTAAACAAAAAATTTGATGAAAAACTTAGAAAAGAAGCAAGCTTAATATTAAAACAAAAAAAATCACTGACAGAAAATATTACTAAATTAGATAAATCCTTCTTAATACATCAAATAGACAACTTAACCGTAGATTTAAGCAGAAATTTCGTAAATAAGAATATATTATCATATTTATATAAAGCAGCATATGACCTTAACCTTAAGTCGAAAATAAAAAAACTATTTTTAAATAAACATAGAAGCCTATCGGAAAATAAATTAGTCTCTTTTATCTATAATAGGCATGACAAGAAAAACTATGAAAACAAAATAAGAGAAATGTACTTACTTCATGATGGTATTAAATCAGGAGAAATTGTAAGTTGTTCAAATGAAAAGTTTAAACATATTGTTCATATAGGTATAGGCGGATCTATATTAGGTTCAAAGGCTTTAAGTCATGCGTTAGCTAGCTACTCTGATCATCTACTAGATATTCATTATGTCTCTAGTGCAGATTCATCCGAGATAAATTATGTTCTGGGTAAGTGTGATATTTCGAGAACATTATTCATTTTCATGTCTAAAAGTTTTCAAACTAGAGAAGTACTTCTAAATTATGAATATATAAAAAATAAGTTACAAAAATTAAATTATGGAAATAAAATATATAAGAATTTTTTTGCTGTCACAGCTAATGTATCTAATGCGCTTAAATATAAAATACCTAAAAATAATATTATAACATTTTCTAAAAATATCCCAGGAAGGTTTTCTATTACATCACCTATCAGTTTTACTTTATTACTAGAAGTAGGTAAAAAAAATTATAGACAATTTATTAATGGTGTTCTAAAGATAGATAGTCATTTTAAGAATAAAAAAATTGAAAAAAATATACCTATATTATTGGGTCTACTCTCTGTGTGGAATATTAATTATCTCAATATAACTACGCACTGTGTTAACGCATATGCTTACAAACTTAGGTCTTTGTCTGATTATATACAGCAGATTGAAATGGAAAGTAATGGTAAATCTGTTAATAATAATAATCATAAAATCAGTTATAATACAGCACCTTTTTTATTTGGCCAAGAAGGAACTGAATGCCAGCACTCTTTTTTTCAAATGGTTCATCAAGGATCTCTTAAAATGAGTGCGGATTTCATTGGTATCATAAATAGTAATAACAGTGAGTCGTCTAATTTTTTACTGGCAAATCTAATTGCTCAATCCAACTTACTATACTCTGGGAAAGAAAATAATCATTCAAATATGAATATTAATGGTAATTGTCCATCTAACATAATTTTATTAGATTCAATTACTCCATATGCTTTGGGTATGCTTATGACCATCTATGACCACAAAGTAATCACTGAAGGTCTATTATGGAATATCAATAGCTTTGATCAATGGGGTGTTGAAGAGGGCAAGAAATCATCCTCTAATATACAAAAAAAAATTATCAATAAATCTAAATTGAATAAAGACGATATAATTATTAAACTCATTAAGAAGAAAATTAAAAAATAATTTTTTTAATTGATTCTACCTTTTTTAACAATGTCTTTCTATCCTTGCTAATAAATGATAAATGTCCTATTTTTCTATTTATTCTCTCTTTTTTACCATAATCATAAACCTTAATACTTTTATCATAAGAAAGAATATTTTTAGGCATTTTTGATAAAATATTTATCATAGCAGAATTTTCAGACAATTTGATTTCGTTTACTTTCTTGCCAGATATCGCTGAAATATGTGCTTCAAATTGATTTATATTGGCACCTTCATTTGTCCAATGTCCAGAGTTATGCACTCTTGGAGCCATTTCATTTGCAATAAGATTATCATTACTATCTATAAAGAACTCAATGACTAAAACTCCTACATAGTTTAATGAGTTTGATATATTAATATAAAAACTCTCTGCTTTTTTTTGAAGAGTTTCATTTTTATATGGCGCAATGCTATAATTCAAAATCCCATTATTATGAAAATTCTCTACTAATGGATAAAATATTTTTTCACCATCATGTGTATTTATCCCTATAAGGGACACTTCTGTTTTGAAATTAACTTTTTTCTCAAGGATAGAGCTTTTTCTCCCAGAGATATTCCAAATCTCATCTAATTTATTTTTTCCGATGAATTGTTGATTTTTACCATCATACCCTAAAGTTCTTGATTTAAGTATTGAGTCCCTACCTATTATATTAACAGCATTTTCTAATTGCTCTAAAGAATCTACTTTTTCATATGGCGTGGTGGGCACGTTACTTTTGTTGAATAAATTTTTCTCTTTCAATCTATCCTGGCATATACTTACAGCATATGAACCTGGATATACAGGTATTTTTTTCTCTAAATATTTTAATGTCTCAGCTGGTACATTCTCAAAGTCTATCGTTACCAAAGAACATTCATTGATTAGTTTATCCAAAACTTCTTTATTATCAAATTCCGATTTAATACAATTTGCTACTTTAGATGCAGGTGGTGAATCACTTGGATCCACTACTATAAATTCTATATGTTTAAGCTTTGCAGACATCTCCACCATCATCATTGCAAGTTGTCCGCCGCCTAAAATTCCAATCAATATATTATCTTTTAGGATTACCATTTTTTAAAACATCTGCTGTTTGTTTATCCCTAAATTTTATTAACCTTTTTTTAATGTCTTGATAATTTAAACTCAATATACTTGCTGCTAATAATGCAGCATTAACTGCTCCGCTATCACCAATTGCAACAGTGGCAACAGGTATACCTTTTGGCATTTGTGCTATGGAAAGTAGAGAGTCTAGACCATCTAAACTTTTACTTTTTATTGGAACACCAATAATTGGTATATGTGTTTTTGACGCAGTCATCCCTGGAAGATGAGCTGAGCCACCAGCCCCTGCAATTATTACTTCTATACCTCTAGATTCAGCTGATTCTGCAAACTCATATAGTAAATCAGGTGTCCTATGAGCTGAAACTATCTTAGATTCGTATTTAATCTTTAATTTATCAAGCATTAAGGCAGCATGTTTCATTGTTGGCCAATCCGTCTTTGAGCCCATAATAATAGCCACTAATATATCTGATTTCTTCATAGAGTAGATTGTATCAGTATAAAATGCACCTTAACAATACTTATTATCTTTTATTGGTAAATAGTCATATGTTTTATATAATCTCTACATAACATAATTAAATGAGTACGGAATTATGATAGTAATTACAGGTGGAGCAGGATTTATTGGTAGCAATTTAGTCAAATTTCTTAATGATAATGATGAAAAGAACATATTAGTTGTAGAGGAACTAGATTCTTATGTTAAAAAATTTGAAAATTTGAAAGACCTGAACTATTTAGATTGTGTAGATAAAAATGAGTTTATCAAAGATATAAATAATAACTCGACCAAATATAAAAATAATATAACGCAGGTATTTCATTTGGGTGCATGTTCTAAAACAACAGAACCTGATAGAGACTATATAATGTCGACAAATCTAGTTTATTCAAAAGATCTACTTAAATATTCAGCAAACAATAAAATTTCACTTATATATGCATCTTCAGCCTCAGTTTATGGAGAAGGCAAGAGGTTTATTGAAGATTCAAAATATGAATCGTATCTTAATCATTATGCAGAATCTAAATTATTATTTGATAATTATTATCGTGAGAAAATGTCTAAAATAA
>NZZP01000006.1 GCA_002698665.1 Gammaproteobacteria bacterium
ATCAATACCTGCTATTTTTATGGCGACTGCATATCAATCAATACAATTATATGAAGAAAGTAACACCGGAATCTTAAATGAACACTTGCTTGGAATGTTTTTATCTTTTATATTTTCATACATAACTATCCATTTATTTATATCTACTATAAATAAAATATCATTTACGCCATATATAATATACCGAATTATTTTAGGTATTAGTTTGCTTATGTTTATCTAGAAAACCTTGAATATGATTTCTTGTAATATTAATATGCGCTTCTTCAATAATTTTTTTTATTTCTTTTCCTGATTTAGATTGATCTTTATCACTTAATTTATAGTTCATTATATTACCCATAAGGCTTTCAAAAAAATTCTTATGACCATCAAACAAATTTATATCAGTGTTATAGACACATCCCATAAACGAATCTAATCGAGATTTTTTTCTAGCATCTAATTTTTTTATTAACGATAATAATTTTTTAGCTTCATCAGTAGATTTTGGAACATATGAAACAAAATCATTGAAGCAATCATTTAATAGTAACGTAAGATCTCTGCATTCATTTGGTATCTTTAGTCTGTCTGAAAATGATACAATATCACTCCTTGAGTCTATCCAATTATATATTTGGACTGCAATAACATCTAATTTTTTTGGATTATTAGAATAGAAACACTTGAAATTATAGTTTTTGATTTCAGGAAATAATACCTTGCCAGCGTTGCATTTAATGAGAAAACTAAAAAATTCATTTAAGTATTCATCAGATTTATATATTTCCATCCATATGCGTTCAGCAGTTAAAAATTCTAATTCTCCCGACTCTATTATATCTCCGATTAATTTTAAAGTATTGGGCACTACCTCAAAATTCTGTAGTCTTGCGTAAAACCTTGCCACCCGCAGGACTCTTAGAGGATCCTCAGAAAATGCATTTGAAACATGTCTTATTTTTTTATTTTTGATATCTTCTTGTCCGTTAAAAGGGTCTACTAATTTACCATTTTCATCTTTAGCTATAGCATTGATTGTTATATCTCGCCTCGATAAATCTTCCTCTATCGTAACATTAGGATTTGTATCAAAATCAAAGCCTGTGTAGCCATGACCAGATTTTCTTTCTGTTCTAGCTAAGGCATATTCTTCTCCAGTCTTTGGATGGATAAATACTGGAAAATCTTTTCCAACCTGTTTAAATTTTTTTTTAAGCATTTCTTCCGGTGAAGATCCAACCACAACCCAGTCTCTCTCTTTTACCTGTTGTCCCAATAGACTATCTCTAATTGCACCACCTACAAGATATATCTTCATTTTTTTCTTCCTGATTCTTTTCTAAGCTTCATCATTCTTTTTTGTTTATAATTTATATTCAAGTATCTGGGTACTATATCTTCAAGATTAGATGTGCCTTTGTATCCGCTAGAGCTTATACTGTCAACTTGCAATGAATAATAGTTATCCATGGTAAAGATTTTACCTGGAAGGTTCTGAAATACTCTTGCTTGCAATCTAGATAATGTTTGATTTAGAGGAACTACAAATCTCTTTATTTTCAATGTGTTAATTGTAATATTGATCAATTCTTGAAATGTATATTCTTTTGGTCCTGTAGCATCAAAAGTTTGGCCATATGTATTTATATCAGTAATTGAATTCATCATGAATTCCGTTAAATCATCTACATATATCGGCATGAATTTTGACTTTGGGCATGCAAGCGGAAATATAATTGCAAATTTTAATATTTGAGAAAATTTATTGAAAAAAGAATCATCTTCACCAAACACTATAGAGGGTCTAAATATTGTAATATTTGAAAATTTTTTTGTTGTCTCTAGCAAGTAACTTTCTGCCTGACCTTTTGTTCTTAAATATTCACTTCTGGCATGAACATCAGCATTTAACGAACTAATATGGAGATATCTTTTAATTTTGTTTTTTGCTAATGCATTAGAGATTTTCTTAGTAAGTTCATAATGTAATTTTTCAAAAGTATTGTCTTGATTGTATTCGTTAAGAATACCAATAGTATTTATAACAAGATCACAATCTTTGAAATTATGTATAAGAGACCTCTCGTCTTGTACATTTGTCTGGATTATTTCTACGTTAGGTATTAGCTTCAAATCATGATTAGAATTGATAGATCTTGACAAGATGCACACTTTTTCTGATAACTTGAATATCTTATTTGCTAAATGTGAACCAATAAATCCAGTTCCTCCTAGTATTATTATTTTTCTTAGTTTTTGCATGATTATGAGCTATTATTAACACTATTATAAAGCATTAATTCGTTACAGACTATTAGGATATATGGATAGTAAGAAAATAAAAGATGATATGTTTGTTGTTTTAACATATACGATATTCGATTTGGAAAAAAACATTATAGAGAAGGTAGACTCTCCTATTTCTCACATACAAGGTTTTGGTAAAAAATTACTTCAAAAAATTGAAGATAAGCTGAATGGTAAACAAGCTGGGGATGAACTAGAGGTTAGAATTGAGCCTGGTGATGGCTTTGGTGACTATGATGACTCGTTGATTATTAAAGATAAATTATCTAATGTTCCCGAAGAATATAGAAAAAAAGACGAGCTTATATCGTTTGTGAATGAAAAAGGTGATAAGAAGGATTTTAGAGTAATAGATTTGAACAATGAAACCATCACATTAGATGGCAATCATTATCTTGCAGGCAAAGAACTTGTTTATAAGATAAAAATATTAGATGTAAGAGAGTCTACTCCTTTTGATAAGGAGCAGGCTCAAATTAATATGTTAAATGGATAGATTATGATGCGACTAAACTGAGCTCTAAGATTTAAGTCAAACTCATGTTTAAAACACCTTCCATTTTTTCTGCCATCTCTGACTTACCTGTTCTACTATCACCAATTGTGGCAATGGTAACATCAACTTCTTTGATGGAGTCGTCACCTAATAATTTACGTTTATGAACAGCGGTATTTTTTATAAGTTTAATCATATCGTGAGCTGCACGTTCCGGGCCATGATGCTCAACCAGTTCACGACTATCAAAACCACATTTTTCTAGTAACTCATCAGAACTTTCTTTATAAACACCAGCCATTAACATGCTATGAGCTAAACCAATTTGCATTTTTCCTTCTTTCACACGACTTTTAAAGTTATTCCAAAACTTGGTTTCAATTTCTTCAAACTTTTCACACATATCAGCGTGTTCAGGTAGTACTTTCCAGTCTTTATCTTTTAAGAGAGGGAAAGGGTTAGCCCAATAACTAATTTCAACATCACCTCTATGTGTTTGTGTACTTCCAGCAGCAACCCTTGCGCCGCTTCTGAAGTGTTCTAAAGCATCATCAGGTGTCATATCTGTCTTCATGCAATCCTCACCTGGAGCCATCAGCTTATAGTTATTTAGATATAAAAGGATATCAAGTTCTGAGCCTGTAGAAATTTCAGAGTATTCCGTTACTGGTACAATCTGCCTGGCGTTAGTACCTGAGTGCTTGTTGTAACCTATCTCTCTGCCTTCCATTTGCATTTTGGCATGTTCACTAAAGCCATCTAAACAGCAAAATGCACCGGTTTCAGTACCATAGAAATAAGGCACATTATTTTCTAAAGTTGCTCTACCCATATCATCAGCTTTGATAAATGAATCAAATATGTATGGTTCATTAGTTTTTTCATCGAATCTAACAACATATCTTGTTGCACCACAATGGAGAGGTAGATCGCCTTTTAATATGCAAAGCACATTATGTAGGGTCAACATAGGTTTTTTTCCATAACCAAAATATTGACATTCATCGAGACCTGGAATTAGTCCAACTAATATATCATTTTCTTTATCATGATAGTAACCAAGATCTTTCATATCAGAATTAGGACAGCCTAATACGAAAATTCCATCTGGTTGTTTTTTTGTAATATTATCAATTTTAGAGAAAGGAAATAAATTTAATAGACCAGGTTCAATTTCTATGTAACCCCGTGTTTTATGGATGTAGCATAATATATTCCACGCTCCAATCTCAAAAGGTATAGCTACATATTCCTCTGGTTTAAATGAATCATTTTTAACTGGATTATGGTCTAATGCAAAAAAAGGAAAAGCTCGTTTGTTTGCATGAGTTGTGTAGTAAACACCTGTTCTCATATCAGCTGCAGTAGTAACTGGCACTTGATTTAAGTTTGAATAATCACCTGGTAAGTTTACATAATGCCCAGAAATTTCTCCTACAGCAACATTAGGGTGACACTCCAAACCTTGGGTTCTTCTCACTCCTTCACCTAGACCAGCTCTTATCAATAGAATCCTTCTGGTTTCAATTATTAATTCTGATAATTTGTCTGCTTTTGTAGATACTTTGTCTTTTATTTCTTCTGCATCTATTCCATTTTCTAGAATTTCATTATGCAATCTGACAAGCCTAGTATAGGATTTAGTTCTATAGTGGTGAAATGCACCATCAATAAATTTCACAGAATCTCTGGCATCCCTTAATTCGTCTCCTGAAAGTGGAGTAGCAGCCTCTATTATAGATATATATGCTTCAGGCCCTATACTTTCTATGTATTCAATTTTATGAAGTACATCTTCTTTTAGATCAGTATTTTCACGATTTTTAAGCTCTTTAATAAATTGCTTTTTATAAATATCTAGGTACTGCGCAAATGCTTTGCTTTTTAATAGTTGTACCGGGGTAGAACACCCATCTCTTATTTCTAGAATTTCTTCCATATTTAATTCTCTCTTATTTGTTAATATTTTTAATATAGTATTATACCTATATCGTACAAAAGTGCTTTGACTTTTTTGCAACGTTGATTATAGTATTAGTCACTTGTATCATCAATGCTAATTTAATTATAATTTTATGGATTTTTTATGAAAAATTTGATAGAGCCCCATGGATCAAGCACTCTAAACCCTTTATTTATTGAAGATATTCAAAAAAGAGAGCGAATTTTGCAAGACGCAGATAATATGAAAAAAGTACTAATTAATTCTGCAGCAGCTGCAAATGTAGTTATGTTAGGTGCTGGTTACTTCAACCCACTTGAGGGCTTTATGGGCAAAAATGATGCATTTTCTGTTGCAGAAAATCTAGTGACCGAAAATGGGCTATTTTGGCCAATACCAATTATTAACCTTACTAAAATTGATGATAATTTTGCTGTTGGAGAAAAAATAGCACTTTTGGATCCCAATATAGAGGGTAACCCTATTATTGCAGTCCAGGAAATATCTGAAATAACCAGTTTGAATGACGATGAATTACAATTGCTCACACACAAAATTTTTGGCACAACTGATACAGAACACCCGGGTGTTGCTAATTTTCTCAGTCTTGGAAATGTTATGTTGGCTGGAAATATCCAAGTATTGAATTATAGCTATTTTCCAGAAGATTTCCCCGGTACTTTCTATACTGCGCCAGAAATTAGAGATATGTTAGCAAAAGCTAACTGGGGTACTACGGTTGCGTTTCAAACAAGAAATCCAATGCATAGGGCTCATGAAGAATTATGCAAAATGGCATTAGAAAGAGTAGAAGCTGATGGTGTATTAATTCATATGACATTAGGTAAACTTAAAGATGGTGATATCCCCGGAGATATTAGAAACAAAGCAATAGAAAAAATGGTCGAATTATACTTCCCTGAAAATACCGTTATGATTACTGGTTTTGGTTTTGACATGCTTTATGCTGGACCGAGAGAAGCACTTCTACATGCGGTTTTTCGTCAAAATTGTGGATGTACTCACTTAATTGTCGGAAGAGACCATGCTGGTGTTGGAGATTACTATGGCCCATTTGAGGCACAAGAAAACTTTGACTTAGATATTGTCAAGAAATCTCTTAAGCTTAAGATTTTCTCGGCAGACCATACTGCATATTCTAAAAAACTCAATAAAGTTGTAATGATGCGAGATGTGAAAGATCATAATAAGGATGATTTTGTCCTTCTTTCAGGAACCAAAGTTAGAGAGATGTTATCAAATGGAGAAGAGTTACCAGAAGAATTTGCAAGAAAGGAAGTTGCAGAAATACTTATGAAATATTATCAATCCCTTTAGATAGTAAGGTAAATAAAGAATATGCTTATTTACTAATTAAGTCGTTTTAAATACTATAAATATATACTATAATCATTCAAGCAGATATCAAAGAAAGGAGAGATTATGTCTAAATACAATAAGAATATCACTGATTATGCAATTACTCACAGATGCAGACATTTTCATAAACTAGATATCATATCATTACCAACAATTAGAGAATCTGATAATAATCATAAGTCAATAAAACGAATATCAGGTTTTAATAAATAGGAGAAATTATGCTAACCACCAATCCTTTTGTAGATAATGTTTTAAATGTTCCATTTGTAGCTCTTCAGATATTTTTAATTTTAATGGTAGTACTTACAATAGGTGGTGTGGTACTTGATATGATTCATAAAAAGAATGTTAAGTTTTTCTTTGAGAATGCTAAAAAAGCAAAGCTATCTGCGACTAAGTCTGTTCCTACAGGTAAAAAGGTTGCTATCATTGCCAAAACTTTAGCTCATGATGTCGCAACCTCCGCTGAATTCTGTGGTGTAACCAGAAGAGTCACACATTTACTGGGTATGTATGGAACGATTGCTTTCTGGGTTTCATCAGCTGTTCTAATATTTAGCAACCCAACGACATCTACATGGCCAATAATCTGGCATGTAGGTGCATTAATGACATGTATAGGAGGATACTGGTTTTGGTTTATTCAAAGAGTAGATGTCAGATCAGAAGGATACAGTTGGACTAGAGTTGTTTTTGCTGATTTGTTTGTAATGTCACTAGTTTTAACATCTACATTCGGTTTACTTTGGTCTTACTTTCAGTCAACTAATTCATCAGTACTAGCAGTATTATTTTTTATTTTGTTTGCATTATCAAATATTGTATTATTTGGTGGAGTGTATTGGTCTAAATTTGCTCATATGTTTTATAAACCAGGTGCTGCAATACAGAAGCACCTAGCAAAAGCAGATGGTTCAAGAGATGATTTACCTGAACCTGCAGACTTGCCAAAACAGTATGGACTTGGTATAAAACGTCAAGAACCACAGAATTATTAGAGAATTAGAGTTTAAAGAAGAGATTAACGGAGAAATATTATGTCAACTTTTGTATATATGACCAGATGCGATGGATGTGGACATTGCGTAGATATCTGTCCTTCAGATATCATGCATATCGATAAATTAATTAGGAGAGCGGTAAATATCGAACCTAATTTTTGCTGGGAATGTTATTCCTGTGTAAAAGCTTGCCCGCAAAATGCAATAGATGTGCGTGGCTATGCAGACTTTGCACCCATGGGTCACAAAGTTAGAGTTCTAAGAGAAGAAGAAAAAGGAGTAATTAGTTGGAAAATAAAATTTAGAAATGGTCATATGAAAAGTTTTGTATCTCCAATCACAACAAAACCATGGGGGAAGTACATTCCTCATCTAGCTGAGAAAAATATTCCTACAAAAGCAGAACATGAGAACAATCAATTGTATGGTGAACCTAAATATCTCAAAACCGGAAAGGTTCCTGTATCTGAGACAGGATTACCAGTCATGGAAAAAGTTGGTAAACTAAAACAAGGAGTGTACTACTAATGGCTAACTACAAAACACATTATGAAGATTGCGATATATTAATTGTCGGTGGCGGCATGGCAGGAACAGGTGCAACTTTTGAGTCTAGATATTGGGGTCGAGACATGAAAATCATTTGCGCAGAAAAAGCTAATATCGATAGAAGCGGTGCAGTTGCTCAAGGTCTATACGCAATCAACTGTTATATGGGTATGCAATGGGATGAAAATCAACCTGAGGATCACGTTAGATATGCACGAAATGATTTAATGGGAATGGTTAGAGAAGACTTAGCTTATGATATGGCTCGTCATGTAGATTCTTGTGTACATATGTTTGAAGAGTGGGGATTGCCACTGATGCGTAACGAAAAAACTGGAAGATTTCAACGTGAAGGTAAATGGCAGATAATGATTCATGGTGAGAGTTATAAGCCAATCGTGGCTGAAGCTGCTAAAAAATCTGCTGATAAAATTTATAACCGGGTCATGATTACACATCTCTTAATGGATGAAACGAATAGCAACAGAGTTGGTGGCGCTACTGGATTTAATATGAGAACGGGTGATCATTATGTATTCCGTGCTAAAGCTGTGATTTGTGCTGCAGGTGGTGCATCTCATATATTTAAACCAAGAGCAGTTGGTGAAGGCATGGGCCGAACTTGGTATGCACCTTGGAGTAATGGTTCAGCATATGCACTTCCAATAGCAGTCGGTGCTAAGATGACACAGATGGAAAACCGCATTGTCCTAACAAGGTTTAAAGATGGTTATGGTCCTGTGGGAGCATATTTTCTTCATCTTAAAACATATACACAAAATGCAAATGGTGATAACTACGAAAAAACATGGTATGACCAAACAAAAGAGATGGTTGGTGAATATATAGATCACGTACCAACTCCAACATGTCTAAGAAACCATGCTTTCATTCAAGAGACAGCAGCAGGAAGAGGTCCTATTCATATGGTAACAATGGAAGCTTTCCAGGACCCTCATTTAGAAGTTATAGGATGGGAGAATTTCTTAGGTATGACAGTTGGTCAAGCGGTCGTGTGGGCATCTCAAGACATAGATCCTAAATACCAAAACCCAGAACTAACTACTTCCGAACCTTATGTTATGGGTTCACATGCTACATGCTCTGGTGCCTGGGTTAGTGGGCCAGAGGATATATCTGGAGGTATACCTGAATATTTTTGGGGATACAATAGAATGATGACTGTAGATGGGTTATTTGCAGCTGGTGATGCAGCTGGTGGAACAGCTCATGCATTCTCATCCGGGTCTTTTACCGAAGGAAGATTGTGTGCAAAAGCAGCAGTGCAATACATAAATGATGGTAAAGCAAATGGTATTACAGTTACTGAGAAACAGTGTGAGAAATTTAAAGAAATAATATATAAACCTCTTGAAAATTACACTGTAGGTAGAAATGAGATTACTGCTGGAACTGTTTCTCCTAGTTATATATTACCAATCCAAGGGCTTCAGAGACTCCAAAAAATTATGGATGATTATGTTGGTGGAATAGGTACTAATTACATGACAAATGGTAATGGTCTTAAAAGAGGACTCGAGTTGTTAGAAATTTTACAAGAAGATTTGGAAAATGTTGGAGCTGAAGACCTACATCAATTAATGCGTGCCTGGGAGTTAAAACATCGTGCGTTGGTTTCACAATGTGTGGCTGAACATACAATGTTCCGTGAAGAAACAAGATGGCCAGGATATTACTACAGAGGAGATTTCCTCAAGCTTGATGATGATAATTGGCATTGTTTAACAGTTTCAAGACGTGATCCAACTACTGGTAAATTTACACTAGAGAAAGCACCTCTATACCATCTTATTGATGAAGAATCTGAAGGCGAAAAAAAAGCATAACTAACTTAGTTAATTTACAAGAGTATAAACAATGAATCTTGTTGATATGTCAGATGACGAGATTATGGAAATTGCTAATCCAATATGGGATAGTCTCGTGCAAGCATCAAATAAAAAAGATTATGGCGGGTTTACAAAACATTTTGCTAAAGATATGTTATTTGGTGCAAATGAAGTTGAAATAGGTAAACAGTGGGCAAGCAATAAAATGCTGACCACATTATCTACCGATAGAGAATGTTTTGGGTGCCTTCGACGTAAAGATCATGTAACCGTTTTATTTAAACAAACTAGTACTGAAATACCTGGAGAGTATCTAGGAAGATTGGTTTTGGGAATCGAAGATGATTCTGTAAAAGTTTTCGGCGCTACAATTTTTTAAATCTAATTATAAAAATATATCTTATGACTAATAATATTACATCTAACTCTTTTAGAATAATTATCATATCTGATACACATGGTGTTATGCATGAAAAAATATATAACCTTATCGAAGCATCAGATTATGTGATCCATGCTGGTGACATATTGGATGAGTCAATATTGCTCAATATAGAAAAGATGTGTAGTAAGCTTTTTGCTGTTAACGGAAACAATGATTTTTATCCGACGTTAAATGATACTGAACAAATAAATACTCCGCTTGGCGATATAGTTGTTACTCATGGACATAAACACTATCCTGACTATCATGATTCCTTAAGAAAAACTTTCCCAGATGCGCTGGCTATTATTTATGGTCATACACACCACCACATAATTGATACAGCTAGAAGACCCTATATAATTAACCCAGGTGCAGCAGGAAACACACGTACACAAGGAGGATCATCTTGCGCGATATTAAATGTGAACAATAATAATTTATCAATTCAGTTATCTAAATTTAACTATGAGCATCATACCTAATAAAGCTTGACTTATTATTTAAACGTAATAATATATGAGTATTCAAAGCAAACCACAATTCAATCCGATTTATAATACAGCAGAGGAATTTTATTATGAGTTTAGTACTTAATATAACAGATAGTGATTTTGAATCTAAGGTTCTTGGGTCTGATACACCTGTCCTTGTAGATTTTTGGGCTGAGTGGTGCGGCCCATGTAAAGTTCTTGGACCAATTATAGATGAAGTTGCACCTGAATTTGAAGGCAAAGTGACTTTTGCAAAACTAAACATAGATGAAAATCCTGATACTGCTCCAAAATATAACATTCGAGGTATTCCTACGATTATGATTTTTTCTGCTGGAGAACTTAAAGCTACGAGCGTTGGAGTTTTAACAAAATCTGAATTACAAAATTTTTTAAATGAAAATATTTAACTTACCCAAAAAACTCTAATAATTATAATTATCACTTTTATATGAACTTAACTGAACTTAAAGAAAAACCTATTCAAGAATTGATATCCATGGCTGAAAAGATGGGTGCAGAGAATGTCGGTAGGCTAAGAAAACAAGATGTAATTTTTACAATTCTTAAAAATCATTCCTCTAGTGGTGAAGATATATCAGGAGGAGGTGTTCTAGAAATACTTCAAGATGGTTTTGGATTTCTAAGGAATGCTGGGAGTTCATATTTAGCTGGCCCAGATGATATATATGTATCACCTAGTCAGATACGCAAATTTTCATTAAGAACAGGTGATACAGTTGAAGGAAAAATAAGACCACCAAAAGAAGGTGAGAGGTATTTTGCCTTATTAAAAGTAGATAATGTTAATTTTGATTCTACTGAAAACTCAAAACATAAAATTTTGTTTGAAAACCTCACTCCATTGCATGCAAATGAAAGATTAAGATTAGAGTGCGGAAATGGTAGTAGAGAAGATATATCTGGTCGATTAGTTGACATAGCCGCACCTATTGGTAAGGGTCAGAGAGGTCTTGTGATCTCACCGCCAAAGGCTGGCAAGACAATCATGTTACAACAAATCGCACAAAGCTTAATAACCAATAACCCCGAATCAATTCTCATTGTTCTATTAATAGATGAGAGACCAGAAGAAGTAACCGAGATGTCAAGAATGGTAAAAGGAGAAGTGGTGGCAAGTACGTTTGATGAGCCAGCAAATAGACATGTACAGGTAGCTGAGATGGTCATAGAGAAAGCAAAAAGATTAGTAGAACACAAAAAAGATGTGATTATATTACTAGACTCAATCACACGCTTAGCACGAGCTTACAACACCATAGCACCGTCATCTGGCAAGGTTTTATCTGGTGGTGTAGATGCTAATTCGTTAACCAAACCTAAAAGATTCTTTGGAGCTGCAAGAAATATTGAAGAGGGTGGTAGCTTAACAATATTGGCAACTGCACTAATAGATACAGGTTCTAAAATGGATGAAGTCATTTATGAAGAATTTAAAGGAACTGGAAATATGGAAGTTCATTTAGACAGAAGGATTGCAGAAAAACGAATATATCCGGCAATAAATATAAATAGGTCTGGTACAAGAAGAGAGGAATTATTAACTACTCCTGAAGAACTCCAAAAAATTTGGATTCTTAGAAAAGTACTTCATTCTATGGATGAACTAGATGCAATGGAGTTCATGTTAAGTAAATTGCAGTCAACTAAAACAAACTCAGAGTTTTTTGACTCAATGAAAAGATAAGGTTTACAGTTAATTCCCTATATCCTCTCTAAAAAATACTAAATCTTGATTTTGATGTTTAAAATCTTTATCTTCAAATACCTTAATTTCTTTTATTTTTTCATAAGCCATATCAATTGCTTTTTGACGATCATTTGCATATACATTGACAGAAAGAATTCTCCCTCCTTTTGATACAATTTTCCCATTTTCGATATCAGTTCCAGAATGGAATATAACAAGTTGATCTGTTTCTTTTATGGAACTTAAATCTAAGTAGAAACCTTTTTTATAGGACTCTGGATACCCTTTAGCTGCTAGTACTAATGTGCAACAGTACCCATTATCTTCATTATCAATCCTATCTAGATTAAAGTCTTTTTTATTATTTTTTCTACCTAGTATTAAGTCCAACAAATCAACATCTTTATTGTGGAGTGTTAACATTATGTTTTGTGTTTCAGGGTCACCCAGCCTGCAGTTGTATTCAAGTACATTAATTTCGTCTTTGTTATTAATCATTAATCCCATATATAAAAATCCTAGATATCCAACACCATCATCTTTGTTATAGTTGTTTATAGATGTTAGTGTTTTGATTAATATTTTTTCTATGTCAAGATGAAGTTTGAATAAAGAGTTTTTATTCTCAAAACATAGAGGATGACTAACAGCACCCATACCACCAGTATTTGGTCCGCTATTGTATTCATCTCTAGATTTATAGTCTTTTGTCCATGGCAAACCTATTTCATAACTAATGCCTTGATAATTTACTATATAGATAGCTGAGAGTTCTTGGCCATTCAAGAATTCTTCTACAACTATGTAATCAGAATGTTCTGATTTTAGAAGACTATCAATAGCTTCATATGACTCATCTATTGAGGCAGATACAACTACACCTTTTCCAGCCGCAAGACCATCTGCTTTTATTACAATCGGGTGTTTTTTAGTTGAACAGAAATCTTTAGCCTCTTGATTGCTTGAAAACATTTGATATTCAGACGTTGGTATATTGAAATTTTTCATGAATTCTTTTGAAAAGACTTTTGAGCTTTCCAAAAGAGCATATTGCTTTTTTGGACCAAAGATTTTAAGACCTGCATTCAAGAAACTATTCACTATTCCAGCTGCCAGCGGGTTTTCAGGGCCAACTATTGTCATAGTAATATTATTTTGTTTTGCAAAGTTCACAAGAGAATCATGGTCGTTAATATTTAAATTTACATTTAGCAGCGATGAGTCGAGCTCTGTACCACCATTGCCTGGACATACATATACTTTTGAAACATTGGGTGATTTAGATATTTTCCAAGCTATTGCGTGTTCCCTACCTCCTTGACCAATAACTAATATATTTTGATTCATAATGCTAATGTTTAAAAACTCTTATTCCACTGAATACCATAGACATTTTATGCTTATCCACAATCTTTATGATTTCTGTATCCTTTATTGACCCTCCTGGCTGTATAATACTAGAAACTCCGATTTTTTTTGCCAAATCAACATTATCCCTAAATGGAAAAAAAGCTTCAGAAGCCATAACAGATCCTTTAAGAGATAGTTTATGTCTTCTTGCTTTCATCTGAGCTATTTTTGTTGAGTCAATTCTGCTCATTTGACCAGCACCAATTCCAAGTGTTTTTTTATTTTTAACAAATACAATAGCGTTCGATTTTACATACCTAGCAACCTTAAATGCAAAAATTAAATCTTCAATTTGACTTTTAGTTGGTCTTTTTTTAGTTACAAATCTTAAGTCACTATTTTTAAGTTTTATGTCATCTTTATTTTGTAATAATAACTTGTTACCAAGTGACTTGAGTTCATAGGATACTTTGTCATTCTTAACCTTAGATGATTTTAACAAACGTATATTTGGTTTTTTTTTAATCAAATCTAAACATAAATTCTTAAAGCCTGGAGCGATAATAACTTCAACAAATTGTTGAGATAGAATTTTTTTTAACACTTTTGCATCCACTATCTTATTAAATGCAATGATTCCTCCAAATGCTGAAATGGGGTCAGTTTTATAAGCTCTATTATAAGCACTAAGTAAATCAGTAGATTCCGAGACTCCGCATGGATTAGCATGTTTTACAATTACGCATGCAGGTTTATCAAATTGTCTCACACATGCAAGTGCACTTTCAGTATCAACAATATTATTAAATGACAAATCTTTGCCAGATAATTGTTCAAAATTGAAGTTATCATATATAGGTGCGGCTATGTCATATAGCGCTGCCTCTTGATGTGGGTTTTCTCCATATCTTAGATTATTTAATTTTTCCATTGTTATATTAATTTTCTCTGGAAATTTTTTATTATTTGGATTAAGGTAGTCACAAATTATCGAGTCATATCTCGCAGTTTTTTCAAATGCTTTAATAGCCATGTCCAGACGCGTTTTTGGTTTTGTTTTACCATGTCTATTAATTTCTTCTAAAATCTTTTCGTAATCATTAGGGTCAGTTATAACCGTAACTCTCTGATGATTTTTTGCTGCGGCTCTAAGCATTGTTGGGCCCCCAATATCTATGTTTTCAATTGCCATATTAAAAGTTGAGTTTTTTTTATTTATAGTTTTCTCAAAAGGATATAAATTGACTACAACAAGATCAATAGCCATATATGAACTATTTTTGATCTCATCTAGTAGTTTTTGATTTTTAGCTAGTATGCCTGCATGTATTTTAGGATGTAATGTTTTTACTCTGCCTTCTAAAATCTCATCGAAATCTGTAAAGTCTGCTATAGATATATTATTGATCCTTTTCGATGTAAGAAAATCGGCAGTGCCACCTGTAGAAAGTATTCTGTAATTGTTGTCTATGAGTTTTTTAGCAAAATTATCTATGCCTGTCTTGTCAGAAACGCTTATTATGGCTAATTTTTTGGAATTATGATGCCTTAATACCATAATCTTTAATTCTCTTGATTAGTGTACCCCTATTTATGCCTAGATAGCATGCAGTTTTTGTCACATTACCACCTAAATGGTCTAAGACAGCTGAAATGAGAGATTTCTCAGCTTCAGATATAAATAATTCATGTAGATTACTGACTCCTTCACCATTCATCTTATTAATGTAAGTCAAAGTTTCGTTTTTAATAGTTTTACTCAAAGAGCTTACAGCAATCTTTTTCGATTTTTCCATGGTTTTTAAAATTTTACCCCTGTGTTTTCAGTTCGATTTGATTCGAACTTTATTGATGGAATGTTTTACTATCTTACAATTATAATGAACTGTATTAAAGAGGTAATTTGCTAATTTTTGTTGATATATTCGTTTAATGTATTAATTGTGAACTCACCATTCATAAAAAAATCGCTAGTCAATAACTTCTTATGCAAACTAATGTTGGTTTTGATGCCTTCTACTACAGTTTCATTAAGTGCGAAGAGCATTTTTTTAATAGCGCCGTTTCTAGTTTCAGCATGAGTGATAATTTTTGCTATTAATGAATCATAATTTGGTGGAACATTATAACCAGAATATACATGAGAGTCTATTCTAACGCCTGGGCCACCTGGGGCGTGAAAAAGGTTGATTTGACCTGGCGAAGGCATAAATGTCTCAGGGTCCTCTGCATTTATCCTACATTCTATAGAATGACCTTTAAACTCTATTTCGTCTTGTTTTACCCTTAATTTCTCATTTGAGGCAATTAATATCTGTTCTGCTATCAAATCAACACCTGTTAATAATTCGCTCACAGGATGTTCTACTTGTATTCTTGTGTTCATCTCAATAAAACTAAAACTACCATCCTGATATAAGAATTCAAAAGTTCCTGCACCAGTATATCCAAGCTTTACACAAGCTTGAGTGCATATTTCTCCAATTTTATGGATTTCTTCTCTAGGTATGTTCACTGCAGTTGTTTCTTCAATTACTTTTTGATTACGTCTTTGTAATGAACAGTCCCTCTCTCCTAAATGTATGGCATTACCATGGTTGTCAGCTAATACCTGTATTTCTATATGTCTTGGTTTGTCAAAATATTTTTCAAAGTATAAATCACCATTTCCAAATGCATTTTCAGCCTCTGCTTTAGTAATGTTCATAGCCTTTCCGAGGTCTTCTGGTTTATGAACAATCATCATGCCACGACCACCTCCGCCATGAATAGCTTTCAGCATTATTGGAAACCCTATTTCTCCGGCTTTTTTAATTACAGTAGTAGTATCAGCTGGAAGAATACCATCATATCCTGGTATGCAAGGTACACCAAAACCCTTCATTGCGTTTTTTGCTTTAATCTTATCACCCATTTTTTTCAACACTGTACTTGATGGACCAATAAAGATAAATTTATTTGATTCTACGATTTCTGCAAATTCTGCAGATTCTGATAGGAATCCATATCCAGGATGAATTGCATCTGCATTAGTTAACTCTGCAGCACTAATAATCGATGGGATATTTAAATAACTTTTTTTTGGATCTGGGGCTCCTATACAAACAGATTCATCCGCCATTTTAACGTGTGGCAATTGCCTATCAACCGTAGAGTGTACTGCTACAGTTTTAATACCAAGTTTCTTACAAGCTCTTAAAACACGTAATGCTATCTCACCTCTATTAGCTATTAATATTTTCTTTATCATATTATTTTATAATGAACAGGGTTTGTCCAAATTCTACAGGTTCAGCATCTTCAACAAGGATATCAACAATCACACCATCTTTTTCAGCAGTAACTTGATTCATCATTTTCATTGCTTCAAGAATGCAAACAGTATCACCCTTATTAACTTTTTTGCCTTTTTCCACGAAGGGCTTTGAGTCAGGTGATGCAGCTCGATAAAAAGTCCCGACCATTGGCGACTTAATAGAATCACCCTCTGGTATAGACTTATCTATATCATTTTTTGTTTCTGTTAACTCTGATTTTTCTACATTATGAATTTGAGTATTCTCTGTAGCAATTTGTTGATTTATAGGTTGAGTATTTTTTGATGACCTAGATAATCTTATGGATTCCTCGCCTTCTTTAACTTCAATTTCTGCAATACCTGACTCTTCAAGTAATTCCATAAGTTTTTTTATCTTTCTTAGATCCATAATTATCTATCTCTCAAGTAATTTTTTACTCTTCTCATTGCTAATCCATACCCGCCAACTCCACAGCCAATTATACAACCGATACTAATATCACTTAAAAATGAATTTTTTCTAAAATCTTCTCTTTCAAAAATATTAGAAATATGTATTTCTACAAAAGGGATTTTTGTACTTAAAAAAGTATCTCTTAAGGCAATACTGGTATGTGTAAGAGGTCCTGGGTTTATTATTATTACATCAGTTGAATTTTTACTAGCATTTTGGATTGAATCTATAATTTCATATTCTGCATTTGATTGAAGACAGATTAATTCATGTCCAGCATCTTCAGCACTAGACTTAAGCTTGTTTTCAATCTCTTCTAATGTTGTATCACCATATATCTCAGGCTCTCTTGTACCAAGAAGATTTAGATTTGGCCCATTTATGAGAAGTATTTTAGACAATTTTACCCCTAAATTGTGATTTTAATAGAAGTTAACAGATAATTGAAGAATTTACAAGGAAGTTAACTAATTTTGAGATATCTTATAGTCAATTGTCTGAAATCTTTCAAGGAATGTGTCGGCATCTACAAAACCTACGATTCTTGATGATTCAAGTTCATTGCCTACTGAATCAAAAAATAATAATGCTGGCGGACCAAATAATTTATATTCATTTAGAAATTCTGTATTGTCATCTGTAGTTTCCGTAATATCTAATTTAAGTAATGTGACGTTTTTAAGTACACTAGAGACCCTCTGATCACTAAAAGTATACTTATCTAGTTCTTTACATGCGACACACCAGTCTGCATAAAGATCAATCATTACTATTTTAGTAGAATTATTAATTTCTTTGAAAAGCTCTTCAGTGTTAGTAACTTTAATAAAATTTAAATCTATTTTTTGTTCATAGAAACTTATTATTGGGTCAAAATTTTTATTAACATTAATACCATAAACTTGAAATACTGAGTATGTAAATAAAAGTAATGCTGTTAGTTTTGCTGCAATTTTAATAGCATTAAATTTTATGTAAGTTTTATATAGATATAATGCCATTATAAATGCAAGTATAGCCCATAAATATGCAGCTACTTGAATAGAAACTATTCTTTCTATAAGCCAAATGGATACAACTAAGAATAATACACCGAATACCTTATTTGTTATCTCAAGATAAGGCCCTATTTTTTTAGTCAATTGTGATGCAGATGTTCCTAGTAATAAGAGAGGTAGACCCATTCCTAATCCCATAGAAAATAAAGCAAGCCCGCCTAGAATATAGTCATTAGTTGTTGATATGTATATTAAAGCACCAATTAATGGTGCAGTTACACAAGGGCCAACAATTAGAGCAGATAAGGACCCCATAATTGCAACACCTATATAGGTTCCAGATTGATTTTGATTAGTTTTGTTTAATATCAGGTTCTGTATGAATCTTGGCATTTGTATTGTAATGATATTAAACATCGATAATGATAAAATAACAAAAAGTCCAGCAAATGATGATATTACATATGGGTTTTGTAAATTAGCTTGCACATTAGAACCTGACAATGATATTAACACACCTGCAAGTGCATAAGTTAAAGCCATAGACAATACGTATGTCAAGGAAAGCAAAAATGATTTTTTTGCAGAAATCTTATTACCCTGTCCAACAATTAGTCCGGTCAATATAGGTATCATAGGGAACACACACGGAGTAAATGCTAATAAGATGCCAGCGAGAAAAAATAAAAAAATGTTAAACGCAATAGATTTTTCTGCTAGTTGTTGGCTTATTGTAATCTGATTATTAGGCATGCTAGTTTTTTGTAGACTAAAATCTCCACTAAAAAAATTATCTAATCTAAATTTTTTAGTAATTGGCGGATAACATAAACCTGCATCAGCACAACCTTGATATTTGACTATAATATATGCATTAGGTTTTATCCTATCAAATTCAATCAGTGCGCTAGTATAATCATAGTACACATCTACTTCACCAAAAAATTCATCTGTTTTTTTTAGACCATCAGGCATTATCGCTTTAGTAATTTGCACCTCTGGATTATCTGTCTTAAATTCAAACATACCAAGATACAGGTAATAACCCTCTGAAATATCCCATTCTATCTTAAGTCTTGTGTTAGAATCTTTTATTAAATTGACCTTAAAAGCTTCATCCGGTGGAAGGTATATATTTTCTTGTTTGACAATGTTATCCGCAATAGCAAGATTGCTCATTAGAGAGATAATCAGTAATATTTTTTTCATATTTAACATAATCACTTATACTATATTAACCAAAGAAGATATTTTGTCTACATGTGATAGTGTATGATTAGAGTATATGAATATAAAGAAAATAATTGCTTTTTCATTAATATTTCTGCCTTTGATAGAGATAGTGTTATTCATTGAATTAGGGCCTATACTTGGAAGCCTTGGCACTATCATTGAGATCTTTTTTACCATCATAGTTGGCTCATATATTATTAAACAAAATGCAAGAGTCTACATTACTGAGATTCAGCTGAAGATAATGAAAGGGCTCAGACCTGACGAAGAAATCTTGTCTGGTATTATTGTTTTTCTATGTGGCATCATGTTGATATTACCTGGTTTCTTTACTGATTTTTTGGCAATTATTTTTCTAATTAAGCCCATTAGAAGGTTATTAATAATAAAATATTCTTTAAAACCCTCATCTTATGATAATCAATCTAGAAAGAATGTCATTGATATAGACCACACGAAAGACAATTAGACTAATCCAGTGAAAATGGACTTGAAATTTATCAAAAGGACGCTATATTATCATCAAAGAGCGATAATAGCTCCTATAATCAATAAATGAGGATTACGTATGAATATTAGACCATTACATGACCGTGTAATTATAAGAAGAATGGAAGAGGAAAAAACCTCACCTGGCGGCATAGTAATCCCTGATTCTGCAACAGAGAAACCTGTTAAAGGAGAAGTTGTCGCTGTTGGTAAAGGCAAGCTCCTTGAAAATGGCGATGTAAGACCACTAGATGTCAAAGTCGGTGACTCAATACTCTTTGGCAAATATTCAGGAAGTGAGGTAACAGTAGACGGCGAGGAGCTACTTGTTATGAGAGAAGATGATATAACCGCCATTATAGATTAAAATATTAACAGAATTTAAGAGGAACAATACAATGACAGCAAAAGAAGTAAAATTTGGTGATGACGCAAGAAAAAGATTAGTTGCAGGTGTTAATACATTAGCAAATGCAGTGAAAACAACATTGGGGCCTAAAGGCAGGAATGTTGTCTTAGATAAATCATTTGGAGCACCTACCGTAACAAAGGATGGTGTATCAGTCGCAAAAGAAATAGAACTTAAAGATAAATTTGAAAATATGGGCGCACAAATGGTTAAGGAAGTAGCATCACAAACTTCTGATATCGCAGGTGATGGAACGACTACTGCCACGGTTGTAGCACAGTCTATACTCAAAGAGGGCTTGAAGTGTGTTGCAGCAGGTATGAACCCAATGGATTTAAAACGTGGCATTGATAAAGCTGTTTTCGTTGCAGTTGAAAGTTTACAAAAAATGTCTAAACCATGTACAGATCAAAGTGCAATAGAACAAGTTGGGACAATATCGGCTAACTCTGATAAAAATATAGGATCCATTATTGCTGAAGCAATGGGTAAAGTAGGTAAAGAGGGTGTTATAACTGTAGAAGAAGGACAGTCACTAGAAAATGATTTAGACGTTGTGGAAGGTATGCAGTTTGATAGGGGCTATTTATCACCATACTTTGCTACAAACCAGCAAAATATGTCAACAGAACTAGAAGATCCTTATGTTCTTCTTTACGACAAGAAAATCTCAAATATTAAGGATATGCTACCAATTCTTGAGGGTGTAGCTAAAGCTAGCAAACCTCTATTGATAATTGCTGAAGATGTTGAAGGTGAAGCTCTTGCAACATTAGTTGTTAATAGTATCAGAGGGATTGTGAAAGTAGCAGCAGTGAAAGCTCCTGGTTTTGGTGATCGAAGAAAGGCAATGCTTGAAGATATAGCAATTTTAACTGGTGGTACTGTAATTGCAGAGGAAGTAGGTCTTAGTTTAGAAAAAGCTGACATAAGTGTTCTCGGTACTGCTAAAAAAATTAATGTTACTAAAGAGAATACAACTATAATTGATGGAGGAGGAAAAAAGGCCTCTATTGAAGATAGAGTTAATCAAATCAGATCTCAAATTGAAGAAGCAACATCCGATTATGATAAAGAAAAAATGCAAGAGCGTGTAGCGAAATTAGCTGGCGGAGTTGCAGTAATTAAAGTTGGTGCAGCTACGGAAGTTGAAATGAAGGAGAAAAAAGCTAGAGTAGAAGATGCATTGCATGCTACTAGAGCTGCTGTAGAGGAAGGCGTTGTTCCTGGAGGAGGAGTAGCGATGATAAGAGCACGTTTAGCGCTTGAGAAACTTAAAGGTGATAATCCTGATCAAGATCAGGGTATACAAATTGCTAGACAAGCCATGCAAGAACCATTGAGACAAATCGTAACTAATGCAGGTGAGGAGGGATCAGTAATTTTAGCAAAAGTCGAAGAAGGCAAAGACTCATTTGGTTATAATGCTGCTACATCTGATTTTGGTGACATGTTAAAAATGGGTATACTAGACCCGACTAAGGTGACTAGAACCGCACTCCAGAATGCATCATCCATAGCGGGCTTAATGATAACTACAGAATGCATGGTTACAGAACTCGCTGCAGAAGAACCTGCGCCTGCTTCACCAGCAATGCCTGACATGGGCGGCATGGGCGGCATGGGCATGGGCGGCATGGGCATGTAAACAGCCTGGTAATTATTAAATCATTATTTCAAAGCCTCTTATATAGAGGCTTTGTTATTTTTGATGTTAATATAAAGTATGAAGAATTTATGGTTAAAAAATTATCCACCACAGGTTAGACATAATATTGATGAGTTAAAATATGACTCACTTTCAGATTTAATGGTAAATACTTCAAAAATCTATGGCAATAAAATCGCATTTACAAATCTAAAAACTAAAATCTCATACAAAAAACATATCGAATTATCTAAGGTTTTTGCCTCTAATCTTCAAAAAAAATGTAATGTTAGAAAAGGAGACAAGATTGCAATTATGTTGCCCAACTTATTAACATACCCAGTTGCTTTGTTAGGATCATATCTAGCAGGAGCTATTATTGTAAATATAAATCCTTTATATAAAAGCAGAGAAATAGAGGATGCTTTAAAAGACTCTGGAGCTGAGACTATTATTGTCCTAGATATATTTCTTTCTGAGCTTAATGAAGTTATTTCTAAAACAAAGATACAAAATGTAATAGTTTGTAAAGTAACTGATTTACTCAATCCCATAATGAAAATAGTAGTTGGGTTGGTTATGCTTATAAAAAACCGAAAAATTAGCATAGAAAAAGAATATCTACCATTTTCTAAGATGCTAAAAAAGGAAACTAACTTGCTAGAAATCAAGTTAACACATGATGATATAGCATTATTACAATATACTGGTGGTACAACCGGGAAATCAAAAGCTGCAGTACTTACACATAGGAATATTCTTTCCAATATTCTTCAATTAGATTCGTGGGTTGAGCATATCATAAAAAAAGGTAATGAGAGCATTATTACCGCTTTGCCTTTGTATCACATATTTTCTTTCACAGTAAATCTAATGTATTTTTATAGTATTGGCTCTAACAATATATTAGTAACAAATCCTAGAAATATAAAAGATTTTGTAAAAATACTGAAGAACAATAAATTCACTGTTATTACTGCAGTAAACACTCTATTTAATTTATTATTAAATAGTAGTAATTTCAAGAAGCTTGATTTTTCAAACTTAAAGTTTTCTGTTGGTGGCGGGATGTCTGTCTTGAGCTCAACTGCCAGTAAATGGAAGTCTGTTACAGGAGTAGAAATAACTCAAGGCTATGGTTTAACAGAAACCTCGCCTATAGTTTCTATAAATAAAATTAAAGATGCTTATAATGGAACTATAGGCTTGCCAGTTCCATCTACAGATATATCAATTAGAAATGATAACGGAGAGGAACTAAGTATCGACCAAGAAGGCGAGCTATGCATTAAAGGTCCGCAAGTTATGACGGGATACTATAACAATATTCAAGAAACCGAAAAATCATTTACAGATGATGGTTTTTTTAAAACAGGTGATATTGCAACAGTAAATAGTGAGGGGTTTATTAAAATTGTTGACAGAAAAAAAGATATGATTATCTCATCTGGATACAACGTATATCCCAATGAAATCGAAGATTATGTATCTCAGCATCATGATGTAAGAGAGTGTGGGGTTATAGGTAAACCAGATTTAAACAGAGGAGAAAGTATTATCTTATATGTTGTTAGGTCAAACTATTCTTTGTCAGAAAATGATATTATCTCTTTTTGTAAGAATGGTTTAACTGAATATAAAATCCCTAAAAAAGTTAAATTTATTGAGGAAATACCAAAGAATAATGTTGGTAAGATTCTCAGAAGGAAATTAAGAGAATTATAGTTTTTCTTCAAATAAAACTAGATGATCAATTTCAGCCTTGATCCCTATTACTTCATTTATTTCATGATTATGGTGACTAGGAGTGAAACAGAAAATATTTTCATTATTTTTGATTTTTAATTTATATAAAAACTCAGAGCCATAATAAACTTTTTCAACTATTTGGGCATTTTGTGTAGAATTATCGTCATGTATAATATCGTCAGGCCTTATCATAACATCTACAGTTGCTGATTTTTTATAACCTGATACATCGCCAAATAACTTACCCAATCCTGTAGAAACATGATTGGCGCCAATTACATTGCCTTTAATAAAGGACCCTAAGCCACAAAAATTAGCAATTTCTCTTGTAAGAGGTTTATGGTAAAGGTTATATGGTGTATCATGTTGAATAATTTTTTTGTCACCCAAAAATGCTATTCTATCAGATAGTTGAAAGGCCTCTTTAATGTTATGAGTAATAACAATAGTAGTTATTTTTTCTTCTTTAAGGAGTTTTTTAACATCTCCTATGAGCTGTTCTTTTAATAATTCATCTAGAGCGCTAAATGGCTCATCTAATAATAAAATTTCTGGTTTTGGCGCCAGAGCTCTAGCGACTGCAATTCTTTGTTGTTGCCCTCCCGATAATTCATGAGGATATTTTTTTGAGATTTTACTTATATTGAGTAAGTCTAATAACCGATTAAGCCTCTGTTTTTTTTGATCATCGCTTTGATTAAATATTCCAAAAATGATATTTTCTTCACAATTTAAGTGTGGAAACAGGGCCAAGTCTTGAAAAATAATACCTATATTTCTATCCTGTGGCTGAATCAGTGTATTTTCATTGTCTACAATCCTATCATTAACTTTGATATATCCCGAGGTAGTTTTTTCAAAACCAGCTATCAGCCTTAATAAGGAGCTCTTGCCAGAAGCACTAGACCCAATGATAGATGTTATTTCATTATTTGGAATAATTAAGTCTACCCCATCAAGAATTAGATTATTATTTAATTCAAGTGTTGCATTCTTAATTTCGAGTTTCAGTGTCTGCATCTTTTTTGTTTATAGTATTATTTATCAATATTATAACAGGAATCATGCTGATTATAATCAACATCAACGCAGGAGTTGCTATATTAGATAATTGTTCAGCTTCAGCTAACTCATAAATATGAATTGCTAATGTATCAAAGTTAAAAGGCCTGAGTATTAATGTAGCAGGAAGTTCTTTAACAATATCAACAAAAACAAGTATAAAGGCCGTCATTATGGAAAATTTCATCATAGGAAGATGAATATTTTTGAGAGTCATAAAAGTTGAATAACCAAATGACTTTACAGTAAGATCAATATTTTTTTTAATTTTTAATAAACCTGACTCTGTTGCATTATATGATATGGTCGAAAATCTGACTAAATATGCTATTAATAAACCAATCAAAGAGCCACTCAAAAAGTATATTGGCTCATCAAATAATAATGTTTGTATATTATCTACCATAGTTAACAATAGTATAATACCCATAGCAATCACCACGCCAGGTATTGAATATCCCAAAGAATATATTTTTATAGATAATCTGGTTACAATGTTATTTGTAGATCTTTTAATATAAGAAGAATACATTGATATCGCTACAATCAGCAATGCGCCTAAACTAGCTAAGAAAATAGTATTAAATATAATCGTAGTAAAATAGAAATTCAGCATATATGAGTATGTATCTATTAACCAAAATAATATCTGTAAAACTGGAATAATAATTCCAAGCATGCAGATTATAAGACACCACATAAATGCATAGGTACTTTTAGCTCCAGTTATTTTTTCAGCTTTAATATATTTTATTTTTTGCGAAGTATGAAAATATTTACTTTTGCCTCTAGTGTAATTCTCTAAAATAATTACTATGAAAACAAAGGTAAGCAATATAGAGGCTAAATGAAGTGCGCTTGCTTCATCTTCGAGAAAGAACCAAGTTCGATAAATTCCTGTTGTAAATGTACTAACACCATAATATTCCATGGTCGCAAATTCAGCTAATGTTTCCATTAATACTAAACTTAATCCTGCAATAATCCCTGGTCTTGCCAGTGGTAAGCTGACTTTTTTAAATAATTCTTTTTTGTTTAGTCCTAAAGATTTGCCAACTTCAAGCGCGCAGGAAGACTGTTCTGAAAAAGATGAATAGCATAGTAAGTATATGTATGGATATAAACATATACTGAGAATAAAAATCACCCCACCTATGTTTCTGACATCTATACTTTTATATATTAATGCTCCTGAATTAAAGAAATATTCAAAAAAGTCAAAAAATAAACCAGTTGGCTCAATTAATCCTGCATATATATATGCAGCTATGTAAGTAGGTAATGCAATTGGTAGAACAAGGAGCCATTTGAAAACTCTTTTCCCTGGAAAATCATACATTGTAACAACCCATGCTGAGATTAATCCTATTGCTGTGGCAGCAAAACCCACACATAACAAGATAATTAGTGTGTTATTTAGGTACTCTAATAATAAGGTATTAAATAAATGACTCCATATTTCAGTTGAAGGTGTCATTAGATATGAGAAAACAGTAATTATAGGGATAATTATTATTGTGATTATAGCTATTAAAAAAATTTGACCTTTGAAATCTTGTATATTACTACGCATATATTATTGCCAATTAACTTCATCAAAGATTTTCACAGCTTTTATATTATTCTTGCCTAACTCATTCAAAGATAATGCATCTTGTTTGAAAGGATATCCCCAGCTTTGAACTACATCACTGACACTAACAGTATTTCTAATAGGGTATTCATGATTAGCATGAGCATATAATTCTTGTGCTTTCTCATCTGCCAGATACTCAATGAACCTAATTGCATTATTTTTATTCTTTGAATATTTTGTTACTCCTGCACCACTTATATTAATATGCGCACCTCTATTGCTTTGGTTGGGAAAAAAAACTGATATTTGTTTAGCATATTTTCTCTCACTTTCTTTTTTTGATGTGATCCATTTTCCAAGATAGTATGTATTGACCAATGTTATATCACACTCACCTAAAACTACAGAGGTCATCTGAGTTCTATCATTACCTTTGGGTTTTTTTGAGAAATTATTTACAATTTTTTTTGCCCAGACTTTTGCTTCTTTTTCACCTAAATGTGAAATTAAAGATGCTAATAATGATTGATTATATATATTATTTGATGATCTTATACAGATTCTTCCTTTCCATTTTGAATTTGCAAGATCTTCATAGGTAGATAATTCTGATTCATTAACTTTTTTCGGATTATACATAATCACTCTGGACCTAATCGACAAGCCAAACCATTGATTATCAATATCTTTCAGATGTGGTGGTATTAAAATTTTTAGTTTATCGGAGTCAATTGGTTGCAAGAGGTTCATTTTTTTTGCTTTATATAAATTTCCAGCATCTACTGTAAGTAATACATCTGCCCTAGTATTAACACCTTCCTGCTCTATTCTTTTTTGAAGAGCCTTGCTCTTACCAGAAATGATATTTACTTTTATCCCAGTATCATTTTTAAAAGCTTCAATTAGTGGTTTAAGTAGGTAGCCTTTTCTAGCACTGTATACATTTACTTCATTTGAACCGTTTTTGTTTATTCCATAAGAGCTAGCATGAGCTATATTATAAAAATTACCAAAAAAAAGCGTACTAAGGACACCCATACTTATAATAATTTTTTTCATTTATTTTTCTCCTAACATAGATTTATGAATATTAATCAACCTTCAAACGCGAATGATTCTCATTATACACTCAGAAATATCATTTACAAAGCCTAAAAACATGCATATCAAGCAGAAAATACCTATGTTTATGTACCTTAAGTCATGTTATAGTTTTCAGTTGATTTAAAGGAAAAAAAATGATGATGTCTGACCTGGAAGGGCAAATTTGGATGGACGGTAAGTTTTGTGATTGGAAAGATGCCAAAATTCACATCTTAACCCATACTTTACACTATGGAACAGGTGTCTTTGAAGGTGTTAGAGCTTATGAAACTGACTCTGGACCAGCTATATTTAGATTAGAAGACCATACAAAACGATTATTCGATTCAGCAAACTTAGTTGGTATGAAAATCCCTTATGATATTGAAATACTTATGCAAGCCCAGTGTGATTCAGTTTCAGAGAACAATTTAAAGAATGCATACATAAGGCCATTATGTTTTTATGGTAGTGAGGGCATGGGGTTAAGAGCTGATAATTTAAGGGTTCATTGCGCTATTTGTGCTTGGGATTGGGGCCCATATTTGGGGGCAGAGAAAATATTAAATGGTATAAGAGTTAAAGTTTCACCATTTCCAAAAAGGGATCCGGAGGCTATGTTGTATAAAGCCAAAGCGACAGGTAATTATATAAATTCTATGCTAGCTTTGAGAGATGCATTAGCATCTGGGTATGATGAAGCTTTAATATTAGATACAAATAATTGTGTGAATGAGGGCTCTGGTGAGAACTTCTTTATTATTAAAAATAACAAATTAATAACACCAGAATTAGTTACAGTGCTCGATGGCATCACTAGAAAAACTATTATATCTTTAGCTGAAGAATTAGGTATAGAAACTGTTGAGAGGAAAATAGAGCTTAATGAGGTCTTTACAGCTGATGAAGCATTTTTTACGGGAACTGCAGCAGAAGTAACTCCGATTATTGAAATAGATACCACCAAAATAAATGATGGCAAACCAGGACATGTAACTAAAAAGCTTCAAGAAAATTATTTTAATCTAATCCGAGGAAGACATAATCATCATAGAGATTGGTTAACTCATGTTAAGATATAAAAATGATACCAAAAAAGAAAATCTTAGTTATTGGAGATCTAATGTTAGATCGATATTGGATGGGAGAAGTAAATAGAATTTCACCAGAAGCACCTGTGCCAATTCTTGATGTTTCGAAATGTATAGATAAGCCGGGTGGAGCTGCCAATGTTGCTTTGAATCTCTCTGACCTTGGAATGGATATTACCCTAACAGGCCTAACTGGTGATGATGAAGCATCAGCTAAACTCAATGAATTATTATTAGCCTTAGATGTCAATTATATTCCTATGGTGGATTCAAATATTAGAACTACTATGAAATTGCGTGTTATAGATAAAAATAAGCAACTGATGAGAATAGACCACGAAGATATCAATGCCTCTAAGAAAATGATTCAATCATATAAAAAAATCCTACAATCGCAAAATTTTGATGGGATTATTGTTTCTGATTATGATAAAGGAGTAGTAAAGCCCATTATAAAAGATTTGTTATCTAAAACTAATAAAATGAATATAAAAGTATTTATTGACCCTAAAGGAGATGATTTTAGTATTTATAAAGGTTGTTATCTTTTGAAACCTAATTTAAAAGAATTTGAAAATATCATGGGTAAATCTGCCACAACTGGAGAATTTAAAGAAAAAGGTGAAGCTCTTAGAACTCAGCTCTCTTTAACATATCTGCTGATTACTTTAGGAAAAGATGGAATGATGCTATTTGAAGATGGTAATATTACATCATATAACGCCAATCAACTTGATGTTTATGATGTTACTGGAGCAGGTGATACAGTGATTTCAACATTATCCGCATATGTTATAGCTGGCGAGTTAATGTCTAAGGCTGTTGAAATGTCAAATATTGCAGCTGGCTTAAGCGTACAAAAACTCGGATCTACGAGTGTCTCACAAAGCGATTTAGAAAATGCCAATAAAGAATAATAAATTAATTAACAATATTGACGACTTAAAAAATATATGTCAGCGACATAGTGCTGAAAATAAAAAAATAGTAATGACAAATGGATGTTTTGATATTATTCATTCTGGCCATACACATATATTGCAGGAAGCAAAAAATCTAGGCGATATACTTATTGTCGCTATAAATAGTGATGCTTCTATTAAGAGAATAAAAACAGAGGCCAGACCTATTGTCAATGAAACCGATAGAGCTTATATATTGTCTTGTTTATCATCAACAGACTATATTTATATATTTAATGAAGATACTCCAGAAAATTTAATTTGTCAGATATTGCCTGATATTCTTGTAAAAGGTTCAGATTATAAAGGCCAAAAAATTGCTGGCGAGGATTGTTTGTTAGAAAATAACAGAAAAGTTGTGCTTTTAGATTTAATACCGGACAAATCATCGACATCGATAATTAATAAAATATTAAATACTTAATACTTCGTCTATTTTGTTAATAACATCACTCGGTTTAATTAAATCCATTGCATTCTTATTCCGAATTCTCTCACCCCACTTAGCTTGCTCTATATTTTTATCATTATATTTCATTATTGCTTCTGGATATTTATTAATAACAAAATTATTGTTTTTATATGGCCCTGTTCTATTTGGATTAGATGTAGCATATAGGCCAATTATGGGTTTTGATAACATTGACGCAATATGTAAAGTACCGGAATCTGGACCGATATATAGACGACAATTTCTCAACAGGTTATATAGATCAATTAAAGTTGTTTTACCTACGATATTTCTTATATATGAACCATATGTTTCAAATATTTTGGCATTATCAATTTCATAATCACTATTACCACCTACTATTATTATATCTAAGGCATACTTTTTATGTATGTATTGGATTATTTCTTTGTAATTGTCTTTTTTCCATTCTCTATAATTAAACCTTCGGATACTTGTGAATGGATTTATTACAATATATTTTTCATTTGAAATATTAGCCTTAAGATTATTTTCAGGAATACTTATATTCCAGTCAAGAGTCCTACTTTTTATACCAATTTTTTCTATAAAAGAGAAAAATACATCTAAAACATGCTTATTTGCTGAACAGTCGATAGTTTCATTAATAAATAACGAATGGAGATTTTTAGAATAATGACTATTGAATCCTACTTTCCTCGACGCATTTATGAATAGGCTTATTAAGTTTGCTCTAAAGGACACTTGCATATGGAGTAAAATATCAAATGTACCTAATTTTCTTAGCTTAATCATAAATCTTATATTCTCTAGCCAGCTAGTTTTATCTAGGATTAAAAATTTAATATTTTTGATGTTTTTGACCAAGGAGTATTCTGTTTTATTAATAATCCATGTAATATCTAGTTTAGGGTCAAAACTTTGTAGCGTTTTAACTATTGGTATCATATGAGTGATATCTCCAATAGAAGATAAGCGTAAAATACATATTGATTTTTTTAAAATTGGAGTTTGAGACATAATTTGGATATAGTTACAAAAAAAATTAATAATCAGTTTATATTTTATGATAAAGATATAGAAATTAACATAGAAGAATTATTTTTATCTAATGCATTTGAATCATCTGAGAAAGAAAATGTCGTGTGGCTGAACAATGACACATGGGTTAAAAAGCATTATTTCCGTAAAGGAAAGATGTCTTTTCTTAATGATAACTATTTATATTCGCGTCTTAAGCAAACAAGATCATATAGAGAGTTTGAAATACTTAATTATCTCTATAAGCATAATTTTGATACCTGCAAGCCATTGGTTGGTTGGGTGACATATAATGGAATCGCATATAAAGCTAATTTAGTTACAGAGGCGGTTCATGCAAGACCGTTAGATGAAATACTAAGTTTACTCTTTACAGGATTAGGGGTTGTTGATATGAGTATTTTTAATAGTTCAATTGTAAAATATGAAAGACCCACACTATTAAAGGAGATTGGCGCTAAAGTTGCGCAAATGCATAATCTAAATGTTTTTCATGGCGATTTGAATATCAGTAATATTTTAATATCTCGTGACCCTATTACTAATAAAAAGGTAGTATGGATATTAGATTTTGACAAGTCATTTGTAAAAGATTTACGAGAAAAAGATAGAATGTCAAACTTAGATAGATTTTATAAATCATTAGTCAAAAATGGGTACTATCTTGATTCTGATTATACAGAATTTGTTACAGGTTATAACTCAGTAATTAATCGTTGAATTGATCTACAGTAGCTATGTATTATATCTTGTTTAGATTCAATAATTTTTTTTGCATTATTTCCAAACAACTCTCTTCTTTGTTTAGATTTTAATAATCTTTCAAAAACATGCTTTAGGGTATTAGAATTCTTAACCATTATCATGGCATTTTTTTTAAGAAATTCTTCAGTTTCAGATATAAAGTTATACATATATGGTCCAACGATAATTGTTTTCCCATAAGATGCAGCCTCCATAAAATTTTGACCGCCATGGTCAACTAATGAACCACCTACAAATACAAACTCGCAAAATTCTAGTAAACTATCTACTTCACCTAGAGTATCTGCGATATATATTTGAGTATTATTCTTGATTTTTTCATTTTTACTTCTAATAGCAATATTCAGCAAATCAAGAGGTAAATCAGATAAAATATCTCCTAATCTTTCTGGATGTCTAGGGACAATTACTAAGAGTGTCTTCTTTTCATTTGTGCGCAACCATTCAGTAATTATTTGTCTTTCTTCATCAGCATGTGTTGATACTGCAAGTATATATTTTTTATTTATTATATTATGATTATTTTTTTTAGAATCATATAATGTGAATTTTAAATTTCCTTCTATTGAAAGCTGTTTTTCATCAGCCCCTAAAGCAATAAATTTTTTTTTATCATAATCTGACTTACATATAATCATTTCATAATTTTTTATTGTCAATTTATATATATTTTTCAAGATACTATTAGTCTTTAATGTTTTGTCAGACAACCGTCCATTTACTATGATTGCTGGAATACTATTCCTTTTACATAAAAATACAAAATTTGGCCAAATCTCAGTTTCTACTGTAATAGATATTCTAGGTTTAATTTTTTTAATAAATTTTCTAGCTGAAAAAAACCAGTCAATTGGGAGATGGCTATGTAAGAGATTTCTATCCTCAGGTATTAAGTATTTTGCCGAGGGAGTTGTTGTAGTAATTAAAAAATTAGTTTCAGGATATTTTATCTTTAGAGTATCATATAGTCTTATGGCAATTTTAGTTTCTCCTATAGATGCTGCATGTAACCAAATTGGACTATTATTTATTTTTGGAAGTAGATAACCTAACCTCTGAAAAAAATATTTATAACCACCTTTTCTAATTATGGTTGATGATATTGTTCTAATAATTAGATAGGGTGAAAATAAATATAGTAAAAAATTATATTTATACATCGATAAATATTCTACCAGATAAACATATCATTTAATTGTTTGATATTTTTGATATTTAACTCTGAAGAGTAGTTTTTAAGCTTTAAATCTACTATTAAGTAATTCAGGGTAGTTTCAATAAGATCATTTCTTGCAACATTAAGGTCATATTCTGCTTCAGAGAGTTCTACATCGGTATATATGCCCGAGTATTGACCATTTTTGATAGTTTTATAATCTTCATTTTTACTCAAATAGTTTTCTTTATTTGCTATCATTAAGTTTTTTAAAATATTATGAGTGTTTACATTGTTAATTATATCTTTCTTAATATTTCTTCTTAATTGATCTAAAGCTAGTTTTGAATTTTCATATTTATATCTTGCTTCATTTACTTTTGAACTTTGATACCCGCCTTGGTATATAGGGATATTTAATGTGAGACCAATAGTATTTGATTCTCTTGTCTGTTGACCGAGTCTAGATCCACCAGTAATATCTGAGTAGTCATATGTTGCGGTGAAATCTAATGTTGGATAGTGTTGAGATTTGTTAGATTTAATTTCATCTTGAGATATGCTTACATCTAGCATAGCTAACTTAATTGAATCGAAGGAATTCATTGCTTTATTTATTAAAAGGTCCTTATCATAAAAGCTAAGCGGAATATCAATCATTGGATTTAGATTATTAACTTCCAATATATCTTTTCCTGTTAATAAATATATATCCTGTTTGGCAAGAACCAAATTATTATCGCTAATTTGATAATCTACATTAGATATCCTATACTCATTTTTATATTTATTGAATTCTACGTCTGTAATGAAACCATTACTGAAAAGATTTTTTGCATTATTGAACCTTAGCAGAGAAATATTATTCTTTATTTTTGCTTCATTCAATCGGTTTTGTGCATTTACTAATGCAAAGTATAGTTCAGTAGATTTAATCATCAAATCTCTTCGATAGTTCTCAATACTAATTTCTGATTTATCTAGAATAGATTCAGCTTTATTAAGTTCATCAAAAAAGTATATTCTAATTATAGGCTGCTTAATATTTACAGTTGCTGTATCACTAGTATAATCTGACACATTCCCAGAACCAGTATATCTATTTATATAATTCTCTTGGGTTGTAGCAGTAATACTAACTTCTGGGAAAATTGACGATGATGTTTGATTATAAATTTCTTTAGATATTTTATGATTATTAGTAATAACCTTTAAATCATTATTATGTAATAACGATCTATTATAAATATCTACCAAATCAGCAGCATGAGCATATGGCTCAAATACCATTATAACGAGCATAAAAAAGATTGTATGTTTAAACATATTTACCCATTGTTTCATCAACCTCATTTGACCAAGCATCTACGCCTCCAGTTAAATTAATTACTTCACGAAAACCTTCATTATCAAGATACTTTGCCACCATTCTGCTTCTTATTCCATGATGACAAACTACAATTATTATATCATCTTTATTCAACATATCCTTTCTACTAGTTATTTGACCCATAGGTATGTGAACTGAGTTTTCAATGTGACATATATCATATTCCCATTTCTCTCTCACATCAAGAACTGTAATCTTGTTATTTGCAGAGTTAATCAATTTCTTTACATCAGTTGCAGTCTTCTCAATCATATCATTGTTTATTTAATGGTTTTACGTCAGTATTTAGTAAAAATTCTTGCGTGTAACTTGAACCAGATGTCTTATTAATAATAATCCCAGATTTAGTTGGAGCATTATCACTTCCATGAAAAACAAACGCCCTAGAATTCTCTGCCATATTTTTTATTACCTTATCAAGATTTTCTAGGCTTGATGTTAGTACGATGATGTCATAGCTTAATAAAATTGACCAATCATCAATTATATTTTCATTAATAATATTAATATTATTTTTTTTATTTATTTTTTTACAATCTTGAGATGATATGTAGCTAAGATTACTATCCCTTTCAAAACAATCCACCTTATTTCCTAATTCAGCTAAGCAGTAAGATATAAAGCCTATACCTGATCCTACTGATATAATATCTTCATGTGATTTGACATCTAGTGCTTGAAGAATTTTGCCTTCGACAGATGGGGAAAGCATTAATTGATTTTCGCTTATAGGTACAGCAATATCCACATATGCAAAATCTTTATATGAATCAGGCACAAACAGATCTCGCGGGATTTCTTTCAAAACACTTAGCACTGATTCATCAATCACATTTAGTGATCTAAGATAATTCTCAACCATATTAATTGTATTTGTATTATCTGCTTTCATTTATTTAGTAATTTTAGTATTGTATATTATAAGCTAACAATCAATTAATTAATATAACTGGTTAAATTAATGAGCAATAAAGATATCAATATTAATGATTATTCAAAAAATTTCCCAAATTCGGAAAAATATTACACTCTAGGGAGCAGTCAAAATATTCGTGTACCATCTAGAATGATTAAACAAACACCTACCAAATTGAATAACAATTTACAGATTAATCCCCCCATTTATGTTTATGATACTACTGGACCGTATACAGATCTAGATTATAAGATTGATATAAATTTGGGTTTAAAGAAGACAAGACAGGATTGGATAAAAGATAGAAATGATTCTGAAATACAAAATAGAGATATTTTAGAAGGTGAACTTAAAAATTTAAAAGGCAAAATATTATCTAAATCAAAAGTTGCAACCAAAAATAATAATATAACCCAAATGCATTATGCTAGAGAAGGAATTATAACTCCAGAGATGGAGTTTGTGGCAATTAGAGAAAACATAACTAAAAATAATCACATAACAGCAGAATTTGTAAGAACTGAGGTCGCGGCTGGAAGAGCAATAATACCCTGCAACATAAATCATCCTGAATTAGAACC